>JAAZAB010000539.1 GCA_012514555.1 Lentisphaerota bacterium | reverse complement strand
TCGAATTCATAGCATCACCTTTTTACCCTTTTGCGGGGCGACGGTCAATCCGATTTTGCTCCGATTTTGCTGGATGGGCGCATGGCAGTTCTGATGAGGTTCTTGGAGTTGTTCAAGGGAAGAGAGCAAGAAGGGTTTAGGCGCATGCCCTGCCAATCGAGGGAGAGGCTTGCGCGGGGACATTGCTGTTGCCGGGTTCAGTCGCAATCGTGTGGAAAGAGCAGGTGCCACCTTTCGTTACGGTGAAGGGTGTCCAGCGCGAGGAACGCCTCGTCGCCCGCCAGGCTCCAGAACTGGCCGGTGAGCTTGAAGCGGCGCTGGTACTGCGAGCAGGTTGACTCGATGGCGCCGGAGCCGACCGGCTGCCCCAGCTTCTTGGCGTTCTTGTAATCCATCCGCCCCTTGTGCTTGTTGAAATAGCCGATCTCGCGATCGAGCGCGGCGCGCTGCTGGGTAGCGAGGGTTTGGGCGGCGTCGCGAAGGCCTTCGAGTCCGCGCAGGACATCGAGTGCACCGTCCTTGCGGCTCGTGAGCCAGGCGCGGTAGGGGGCGACCCACTCCCGCGCGGCCTCCGTGCCGCCACCGTGCAGGTCGGCGGCGAGGGTGCAAAGGTGTTGCTCGACATGGTAGAGGTCGACACGCTGGGAGGCGCCTTTGAAGCGGTCTTCGGCGAGGTCCCAGATCCAGACCGCGCCGTCGGCGAGGATCAGGACGTGGGCGGCCTGGAGGAGGCCGCGCCGGAGGGCTTCGGCATAGAGCTGCTGCTTGAAGGCGTCCAAGCCCTTGCGCGTCGCGACGTACCCGCGCTCCGAGATGACGGGGCGTCCCGAGGCGGTCGTTCCCCGCTGGTCGAGGCGGAAGACCGTCGCGGTGTAGACCCAGTGCCAGCGTTCGGGCTTCTCCCCCCTTGCCGCGAGTTTCGCCGTCCGCCCCCACGCGTCGCGCTCCCTGATGTTCCACGCGTCGATCTCGATGACCAGCGTGAAGGGTTCGCCCGGCAGCCCCGGCGCGGCCGATGCCGCCAGTTCGGCCACGCCCTTCGGCGTCTGCGCCATCGCGACGTCTTTGTCGCGCAGCGCGAGGGCGGCCTCGCCCTGCCGCCTGGCTTCCCGGTGCATGACCGAAGGGTCGATCTCCAGGCCGGTCAGCCGGCGGACGTCCCGCGCCTTTCGCCCCGCGGGCGCGGCCAGCGTCTCCAGCGCGCAGATCTCCTGCACGACCGGCGACGCCGGCGCCCGCTCGTGCAGGCCCAGAGCCACATCGGCGGGGTAGCTGTAGCGACCGCAGGCCGGACAGCGCCCATAGTCCCGCCTGAAGCGGATCGGGCCGCACCGCGTCACGACACGCCGCCTTCGCCCGCGCACATGCATCAGCAGCCTCCGCCCGCAGCCGGGGCACGCGGCCGCACAGCGGTCCGCAGTCCGTTGGACAAGCCCTTCGACCACCTGCCGGCGGACGTCCAGACTGGCGGCCTCGACCGCCTTCTCCATCCGCCCCATGTCTGCGTCTGCCGGCAGTCCCACCGCCGCCCGCTCGTACAGCCATTCCACCACGTCCGCATCCGTCACCGATCGCTCCTTTCTCCCGTGTTGACAAGATCGGCTATGCTATATAACATAGCCGACATGAACACGACAACAGAAAAATGCGATCCGGGTGAAATCGAACGGGAAATCGGGCGGATCAAGCGCGCGCTTCTGGCGTTGGGCACCATGCATCCGGGAAGCGTGTCGCGCCAGTACCAGGTCTGCGGCAAGCCGGGATGCAGGTGCATGGACGACCAGAAACCCCGGCGGCACGGCCCCTACCACAAGCTTTCCTATGTCCACCGCGGACGGCCCGTCTGCCGCTTCGTGCGGGCGGAGTGCGCCGCGGACCTCTCCGCCCGTCTGGAGACCTACAAAACCTTCCGCACGCTCACCGACAGGTGGGTCGAACTCTCCATCCGCCAAGGCGCGGCCGACTTCTTCACAACGCCCACTTCTGCCGGCAACCAAGGAAAAGCTGCCAAGACAGACGCAAAGCGAACCAGTCGGTAGAAAAAGCCGGCCGTTTCTTTTTGCTCTCCCCCTTGAACATCCCCAAGAACCTCATCAGAACTGCCATGCGCCCGTCACTCGAAAATCCGAAAGTCCACCGTTGACAGCAGTTGGCTCATTTCCTAAACTGATGATTTGTTGCGGGTGGTACGCTTTGTTCTTTTTAGTTTAGTCAGCATTGGGAAGGATGTGGTGTTGTGACCGTTGTGCAGTCATTGCTCGCCGTGCAGGAGATCGATGAACGCATCCGGGGCTTCCAGCGGGAGGTTCAGGATGTCCCAGAACGGAAGAAACAGGAGAAAGGGCGGTTGAAAAGCGCTTTGGACGCTCTGGCCGCGGCACAATCGGCATTGAAGATCGCCCAGCTCAACGTGAATGCGGCCGAAGGCGATGTCGCCAACCGGAAGGGGCGGGTCGACAAACTTCGGGAGCAGCAGCAGGGGCTCAAGACCAACCGCGATTTCCAGGCGATGAGCAAGGAGATCGCCCAGGCCAGCGAAGAGGTTGAGCAACAGGAGGCGCGGCTGATCGCCGCATTGGACGAGATCAAGCCGGC
>JAAZAB010000538.1 GCA_012514555.1 Lentisphaerota bacterium | reverse complement strand
GGCGCCCTGGTATCGGCGCGGCCGGCGCGGGCCGCGGACGCCCCCCCGGCGGGGAAGCCCAACATTCTCGTCATTTTCGGCGACGACATCGGGCAGGCCAACATCAGCGTGTTCACCAAGGGCCTCATGGGCTACCGCACGCCGAACATTGACCGGCTGGCAAGTGAGGGAATGCTCTTCACCGACTACTACGCGGAGCAGAGCTGCACTGCCGGGCGTTCCACGTTCCTCACCGGCCAGAACGTGTTTCGCACGGGCCTCAGCAAGGTGGGCGTGCCGGCCGCGCGCGTCGGCCTGCGCAGGGAGGATCCGACCATCGCCGAGCTGCTCAAGCCGCTGGGCTACGCCACCGGCCAGTTCGGCAAGAACCACGTCGGCGACCGCAACGAGCACCTGCCGACCGTTCACGGCTTTGACGAGTTCTTCGGCAACCTGTACCACCTGAACGCCGAGGAGGAACCGGAACACTACAACTACCCGCAGGCCCCGAAGTTCCGCCAGATGTACGGCCCGCGCGGCGTGCTGCGCTGCAAGGCCGCGGACAAGGACGACCCGACCGTGGACCCGCGCTTCGGCAGGATCGGAAAGCAGACCGTGGAGGATACGGGCCCCCTGACCCGCAAGCGGATGGAAACGATCGACGATGAGACCTCGGCCGCCGCGATCGACTTCATCCAGCGCCAGGCCAGGGGCGGCAAGCCTTTCTTCTGCTGGTACAACAGCACGCGCATGCACTTTCGAACCCACGTGCGGGCCGAGCACCGCAGCCCGAAGGGCGGGACGGCCCTGACCGAATATGCCGACGGAATGGTCGAGCACGACGGCACGGTGGGCGCCCTGCTCAAGGCCCTGGACGACCTTGGCATCGCTGACAACACGATCGTCATATACACGACCGACAACGGCCCGCATGCGAACAGCTGGCCGGACGGCGCGACCACGCCGTTCCGCAGCGAGAAGAACACCGGGTGGGAGGGCGCTTTCCGCGTGCCCTGCTTCATCCGCTGGCCGGGACACATCAAGCCCGACCAGGTCTCGAACGAGATTGTCAGCGGCCTGGACTGGCTGCCGACCCTGGTGGCCGCCGCCGGCGATCCCGACATCAAGCAGAAGCTGCTCAAGGGCTACGCCCTTGGCGACATGACGTACAAGGTTCACCTTGACGGGTACAACCTGCTTCCGTACCTCACCGGCCAGGAGCCCAGGAGCCCGCGCAGGGAATTCTTCTACTTCAGCGACGACTGCGAGTTCCTCAACCTGCGCTACGAGAACTGGAAGATAGTCTTCGCGGAACAGCGCTGCGCCGGCACCATGGCCGTCTGGGCCGAGCCCTTCACCCAGCTTCGCCTGCCGAAGTTCTTCGACCTGCGCGCCGATCCCTTCGAGCGCGCGGACGTCACGGCCAATACCTACTGGGACTGGTACCTGGACCGCATGTACATCATGGTGCCAGCCTCGCAGTACGTCCTGAAGCTGCTCGACACTTTCAAGGAGTACCCGCCGCGCCAGAAGCCGCTCGGGGGCCTGATCGAGCAGGCGATGCAGAAGCTGCAGATGGGCATCGGCGAGCGATAAGTCTTTGTGATAACCTGGCGCGGGCGGAGCGGGCCGAACGGGAACATGCCCTTGATCCCCGCCCGCCCGCGGAGTCAAAGGAGGCAGCCCGTGAAATCCGCAGGATCGTTTGTCCCGTTGATTGCAGCCGCCGTTGCTGCGGCAGCGGCTTCTCGCGCCGCCGAACCCCTGCCGTCCTGGAATGACGGGCCGGCCAGGCAGGCCATCCTTCAGTTCGTGGCCAGGGTGACCGTCGCGGGCGCGACGGATTTCGTGCCGCCCTCCGGTCGAATCGCGGTCTTCGACAACGACGGCACGCTCTGGGCCGAGCAGCCGATGTACTTCCAGGCGCTCTTCATTATAGACCGGGTGAAGGCCCTCGCGCCGCGGCACCCGGAGTGGAAAACCCAGGAGCCTTTCGCCTCGCTGCGGGAGCATTCCCGTATTGTGTCCGGTAAAGAGGGCAAAAAAGCGCTTGCGGGCGTTCTTTTTTTATGGCAGTCTTCCGATAGCCGATAAACGGCTAGCGGAAGGAGGATATATGCAAACCCGTTCGG
>JAAZAB010000051.1 GCA_012514555.1 Lentisphaerota bacterium | reverse complement strand
CGTCGCTGGAGCATGCCATCGGAGACACCTGAGCCCTGCCGGGCAGGCGGATCGCGCGCAAAAAAAGGCCGGCCCCCGGAAGAGGGCCGGCCTGAGCTGATGCCCGTTGATTGAATGTCACTTGGCGGCCGGCGTCTCCGCCTTCTTTTCGGCGTCCGGCTTTGCGCACATGCCGCAGCATTTTGCGGGACAGCTCCCGGCCTGGGCCGTGACAGATTCCTCGCACGTCACGCAGCCGTCCTTGTTCGCGTCCATGCTTTTCAGCCATGCGGCCGCGTTCTTTGTGTATTCATCGGCCGTGACCTTTCCGTCCTTGTCGGCGTCCATCTGGCCGTGCAAGTCGGCCCAGAATACCGCGTATTCGACGCTCGTGATTTTTCCGTCCTTGTCGGCGTCCGTCTTGTCGAAGGCATGCTTGCCTTCCTTGTTGATCTTGCCGTCGCCGGCCTTGCCATGCTTCCCGGCGCGGCAGGTCACGACTTCCTCGACAACCAGTATGCCGTCGCCGTTGGAGTCTGCGTTCTTGAAGGAGGCCCCGGCACAGGCATCCATCTCGTCGGGCAGGACTTTGCCGTCGCCGTTCTTGTCGGCCTTCCGGAACCATTCCACGAAGTAGGCCTGCATTTCTGCGACGGTCACGTTGCCGTCCTTGTCCTTGTCGATCGCGACAAACGTCGCCGCGGGCGTGGCTGTGACCGTCATAGCCGCGGGCGCGGCCTGGGATGTCGCTTTCGTTGCGTCGGCCTTTTCTTCCGCATGGGCGCCCATCATTGCCGCCGTTGCCGCCGCCACTGCCGTCATCATCAACTTGCGCATAAACCGCCTCCTTTTGACAAGCCTGCGCATTGACCGCCGGCCGGCATCGCCATTACGCCGTGTTGACCGGAGCGGTACTCAAAGACATGAGAATAAGGGAAAAGCGGCAAAAGTCAAGCTCCTGTTTGCGCGACAGCGAGGACGAGGACGAGGACGGGAAGGGACATAAGGGACAGAAGGGACAGACAAACCGGGAGCGGGTTCGTGAATGAACATCACTCTCTTGCGCCTTCTGTTTTCGAGGACGAGGACGAGGACGAGAAGGAGAATGAGGACGTGACAGCCGCTTCGGCGCAGCCCTGACGCTAAAACATCTCCGCGGCGGCGGGAACAACGGGCGTTTTTTCCTGTTCGCCTTCGAACCAGTACAGGACCTTGAGCTTTTTGTCGGCCAGTTGCAGGACGCAGACGACGGAATGGGTCAGGTTGCCGACCTGCCCGGCGATCCTGACCCGGAAGCGGCCGGCAGCGGTGAACGTGAGGTGCGCGCCGATGCCGGGGTCGAGCACCGGCACGCGGGAGAGCAGGTCATTGATGTCCTTGAACGGCTTGTCGTCCTCGGTTCCCTCGAGGTCGTCCGCGCCCCGGCGTTCCGAGACGATGGCCTCGGCGATCTGCTGGTCCATGCCGAAGAAGGCGATCAGGGTTTCCTCGGCGGCCGCGTTAATGTTGATCTTCTCGTTGTCCGCGTACGTGGTCAGGTAGCCCGCCACCGAGTCGTAGATTGTCATGCCGGTTTCGGGCATGCGCTCGGCGAAGCCCTTGACGAGCATGAGGTCCTCGACCGCGGCGATCGGGCCGTTGTATGCGCTGTAGGGCGGGTCCAGGCTCTCGTAGTATTCGGATTCCGCGCCGTTGATCTGGGTGAGGTCGTTTTCGTCCACCCAGTCCACGAGGCAGTCCACGAGCGCGTCCCGGTTTTCAAACGGAACGTCCGCTATGTCGAACAGGTCCTTCCACGCCTCGTAGGTTTTCTGGCGGTCGCCGGCGAAGATGAGGCTGTTCACGTTCATGCTGGCGTTCTCGGGCTGGATCGAAACCGAGATGCTGCCGCCGTCCAGCTCGCGCGAGAAGTCGGCGCCGCCGCCCTGGGCGAGGGCGATGACGCCGTTGCGGAGCTGGGCGTCGTTGCCCTTGCCCATGTAGACCGAGCGGTCCGGGTTGTTGACGTCGCCGTCGAGCGTTTCCATGAGCGCCATCCTTGCAAGCGCGTAGCCGCCCCGGGCCAGGTATTCGGCCTTGAGCTTTTTCCGGCTCGCGGAGGCGATGCGCGCCTCGATCTGCATGTCGAAGGCGAAGCCGGCGACGAACATGGCCAGGAGCCCCGTCACCCACAGCACGATGATGAGCGCCGAGCCCGCGGCGGAGCCCTTGCCGGCGGCCGCGGGCCCCGGGGCGCGGATGCGGCGTCCGGCTGCATGCGGAGCTGTAATCATTTGTCCTTCCATGAGCGTTCGCCCACCGGGATTTCTACCAGGCGCTTGGTGATCACGGGCTCCTGGTCCTCTTCCGCCGGCGCCCAGTAAAGCGTGATTTCCACGGCGAGCGGAAGGTGGTTCGTGGCGTCGTCGTCCCACTGGTGCTCCCATTCCCAGCCCTCGTCGGTGCGGTTCGTGGCGACGCGGACGTCCATGCCGCTCAGGTTGTCGGCCAGCGCGAACGGATTGATCTGTTCCGGGGTGAAGGATGACAGGTTCACGTAGGGACGCCATGCGCGCGTGACGATCCGGGGCTCGCCTTCCTGATCGGGCTCGACGCTGACGCGGACCCGGTGGGTGCCGTAGCGCAGCGGCTCTTCGGCGCGAAGCAGGGCGCCCCCGGTCTTAACCCAGCTGAAGGCGTCGCGGGCGTTCTGGCCGTCGCCGTTGTTTTCAAGGATGAATCCGTAGCGCTTCTTCTTGCCGGCCGTGACCGGGAAAAAGGCGCAGCGCAGCCCCTGCGCGACCTGGTCGAGAACATAGTCGCCGTGGTTGAGGTCGTCGACCAGGGCCAGCCCGCGCTGCCAGGCGCGGGAGATTCCGGAGAATGCGGCGAAGCAGATGCTCATGGCCAGCGCCGTGAGCACGAGCGTGATCAGGACTTCGAGGAGGGTGAATGCCTTTTGCCTGGGCATCATTTCTCCTCCGGGCAGTAGCAGTAGGAAACGACCTCTTCGAAGGAATGGCGGCCCTTTTCGGCCCAGGTCACGCGGGATCGGACCACGTAGAGGTCTTCTTCATCGGCGCTCTGCTCGAGGTCGCGGGAATAGGTGAACCCGTTTCCGTAATCCACGGGCATCACGATGTTGTCCGGGACGCTGTTCGACTCCGCAAGAGGATGCTCGAGCTCGCCCTGCTCGAGCACGGTCCGGGCCGCGTGGTAATTCCTCGAGATGCGGATCACGGCCAGGCAGCGGGAGGTGGCCTCGACCATGACCGCGATGGTGAGACCCAGTATGGCCAGGGATATGACGGCCTCGATGAGCGTGAAGCCGCTCTGAACAGAGGCACATTTCGCGTTTTTTTGCATGTTTGTCAGCCAAGACGGGCGTTGCCCGCAATCCAGCCGGTAATTTGCAGCCAGTTGATTATCCAATAGCCAATAAGGAATATACAACATCCAAGTTGTGACGGGCCCTCAAGGCGCAGCATGCTCAGTTCCTGCCGAATGTCCGGGCCTTGACGCTGGCCAGGGCGTCCACGCTGATTGTCATGGTGTTTCCGGCGGTGTCGGCCAGCGTGATCTCGAAGG
>JAAZAB010000537.1 GCA_012514555.1 Lentisphaerota bacterium | reverse complement strand
GACACCGCTCGCTTCCGCAACTCCGTCAACACATCATGCCTGAGCGTCCGACCATCATGTTTCTTCATGGCCGGAATACTAAGGCATAACCGCGTCTATGTCAATACTATTATGGACTGGTTAGTAATTATAGCCCGGCGGGCCCGGAATGGCAAGCGTTTTGAAAAAACCTTTCCTTCTTCAGATCACTATTCTTGGCTTCCACGCGCGAGCACGACTTGCTGAGAAAGGAGCCTTGTCGTTCAGCGGCGACAAGGATAATATGGAAAAAAATGCGACCGTTTCGGCCGTTCTGATCGCCTCCGGCAGGCAACGCCACCCCTGAGGGAGTTCAGCGACGGCGGCGGCAACGCAACAACAAGGGGATGGATCGATGAAAAAATTCGCGCTGTTCGTGTTCAATGGCGACCCAATGTGTTTTATCCATGTGCTGTTGAACGCGCTTGACATGCAGGCCAAGGGGAATGAGGTGTGCGTGATTTTGGAGGGCGCGGCAGTGAAGCTGGTGCCCGAGCTCGACGCACAGGGCCATCCCTTGGCCGACCTGTGGAAGAAGACGCGCGACGCGAGGCTGGTCGCAGGCGTCTGCAAAGCCTGTTCCGGCAAGCTGGGAACGTTGAATGCGGCCAAGGAACGCGGCTTGCCCCTGTTGGACGACATGTCGGGCCACCCCAGCCTGTTGGCTTACCGGAATCAGGGGTACGAGATCGTGACCTTCTGAGACAAGGCATGGGAACCCTCGGCCGGCCTTCAGGAAGGGACCGAACGCGACCGCAATCTCCACACCTGCCGCCGCCAACCGCAACCGCCGGATGCAGATTGCGGCGGCGGCTGTTTGCTGGGTGGCAGACGGGGCCGGCCTCTGGTTGTTGCGACAGGCAATGGGCTCGCCGATTAGTTACGGACACTCCGCCGGCGGCTTTTGTTTCGGCGTCACCAGGGGATCGTAGACAAATCCCCTGGTTCCCTTCCTGAACTCATCCCGTGCCCTGGCGAGCAGCGCGGCATCGGCGCAGAGCTCGAATGCCGTCACGCCCAGGATCTCGGCCGCCCGCAGCATCCCCCGGTGGGCGAAGGGCCACTTCACCTGCGCCGCATAATCGCGGTGATGCGCGGCGGTTCCCTTGCTGACGCAAGCAACGGAAAATCGCGTGAAGGGCGCCAGCCATGACACATTGTCTTCATCGCTCGACCCCCTTGACTGGCTTTCGGGCCCGGCCGGCAACCCTGCCGCGAACTCGGGCTTTTTCCCGGCTTGCCGAACTCGCTTGCGGTCTTCTGCCGTCACGGTCAAAGGCCCGAATAGCTTAAAATTGGCTTCGACCAAGTCGCCCAGGATCTCGTTGCGAAGACGATGGTAGCAGCCGGTCAGCCGCTTGGCCTGGACTTTGGTCTCCGTGGCCAAAGCGGCGCCGCGGGCGCACTTGACCAGGCGCCGACGCACGTCGTCCACCTGTTGGCGATCCTTGCCCCGGACGTAGTACCACGCTTTGGCATAGGCAGGCACCACGTTCGGTGCGTCCCCG
The DNA here is from genome assembly GCA_012514555.1 of Lentisphaerota bacterium. Lineage (GTDB taxonomy): Bacteria > Verrucomicrobiota > Kiritimatiellia > JAAZAB01 > JAAZAB01 > JAAZAB01. The sequence continues at coordinate 939 of JAAZAB010000537.1, read as the reverse complement.
CCATGACGGATACACATGTGGATGCGCACGTTTTCAGGAATATGTTCCCGCAGGTAATTGGCGGCCACATCGAGCAGGATGACGCCGTCAAGCGCGCTGCGCCCGTTGTGGGCGTGGGAGCCGTGCGCCGTTCGGCCAAAGAACTCGAACAGCATCGAATCGATGGCCGCGTGCCCGCTTCTGCCGACGGCGTTGGCGCCTCCGGGATGCCAGCCGAGAATGGCATCGTTGCAGCGGAAGGCGCCATCCCGAGCCATGTAGACCTTGCCGGCCACCAGCTCTTCCGCCGGGCAGCCCCAGAGCACAATCTGCCCGTCGAGGCCGGCTTGCCGCAGCATGCCCGCGGCGGCGACGGCGCCCACCGCCGCGCCGACGCCCAGCAGGTTGTGCCCGCAGCCATGCCCGTAATCACTCTCCCGGGGGCCGCAGTTGGGCAGCGCATCGTATTCCGCCAGTAAGCCGATCGAAGGCTTGCCGCGGCCCCAGGTCGCCTTGAACGCGGTCGGCATCGGCTTCCATGGAAATTCCACAGCAAACCCGCGCGCCGAAAGGTATTGGCTTAACAGCCGGCTCGATTCATCCTCCTTGAACCCCGGTTCCGCAAGGTCGGCAATGGCATCGGACAGCCTGATGGCTTCCATTCGCTCGGCGGCCACCAGCGTTGCCACTCTCCGCCTGTTCGCGGACTTGTCGCGGGATGGCTTCATCAGCGATACCCTTGGCCAGGGGTCCTACAAATAGCAAACAGCGCTTTACCCCTGTCTCTACCTGCTCACCCCGTGCAATCACACCTGAGCGAATCTAACACCCCACCCCCGCCATCGCCAGCGGAAAGATTTCCGCGCCTGCCCTACCCTGCGAAAATCCTGTGACCGGCTGCAGGACCAAAAACGGCCGGGCGGAGGAACGGAGCGCGGGGAGCGTTCAGCGTGGAACGAG
>JAAZAB010000536.1 GCA_012514555.1 Lentisphaerota bacterium | reverse complement strand
TCCAGGTTGGCCAGGCTCTCGAATACACCGGACGGCTCGATATAGATCGCGCCGTGGCTGAAAGCGCCATGCGGACCGCGGACGGCCCGGTCTCGTGGACTGCTTTCGTCCACAAAACCAGGAATGTCTTGTGCCTGCGGACCGCAGGCGCGCCGGCGAACTCGGAGTGGGCACTGCAATCCCTGGCCGAGGTCTGTCCGGAAATGGCGAAATTGAATCACCCGGAGCCCCTGCGGCGCCGGGAGGGTGATATGCGCATGTTCATCCAGGCCATTCCCGGCGGCGCCTGCTATGCGGTTGCCTGGAGCGCCCGCGGCCCCGATTTCTTCCTGGCCGTGGAGTGCGCCGCCGATGTGGAGGCGGCAGAGCGCAAGGCGGCGGCAACGTGGAAGGCCGCCGCGCAGGCCGGGTTTGATCTGCTGCGGGCTGAGCACGAGCGTGGCTGGCGCGAGTTCTGGGCCGCTTCAGCGGTGTATCTGCCGGAACCGGTCATGGAATTCATGTGGTACTACGGGATTTACCTGCTCGGCTCATCGGCGCGGCAGGGCGCCATGCCGCCGGGACTGCAGGGGCTCTGGGCCATGGACGGGGTGATGCCGCCGTGGAGCGGGGATTACCACCTGGACATGAACGTCCAGGAAACATTCTGGCCGGCCTATGCCTCCGGGCACCTGGACCTGGCCGACTGCTGGTGCGACCACATGGCCGCGTGCGTTCCGGCGGCCCGGGAATTCACACGGACGCTCTTCGGCACTGAGGGCGCGTTCTGGCCTTGCGCCATCATGGGGAAATACACACTCCCGCCGGGAGAATGGTATGGAGATTGGTACTCTTTGGTGGTTTCATGGAGCCACACCGGGTGGCTGGCCTGGATGGTCTGGCTCCGCTGGCGCTACAGCCTGGACCGCGAATGGCTTGCCGGGACCGGGTATCCGCTCATGTCCGAGATGTTCAAGTTCTATCGCGACAACCTGGTCGGGGAATCCGATGGCCGCCTCCACGTGCCGTTGTCCACCAGCCCGGAGTACCACGCCCACTGCGCGCGGGAATCCTTCTGCAAAGACCCCAATGTTGACCTGGCCCTCATCCGCCGCTGCTGCGACTGGCTGATGGAAATGGAAGAGGCCCTGGGCGCGGACGCTCTGACGCCGGCGGCAAAAGAGATAAAAGCGCGGCTTGTCCCCTATGCCCTGACGGAGAAGCAGGAGCTGTGCCTGTGGCCCGGAAAAACACTCGACGAGACCCACCGGCATCCCAGCCAGCTCATGGCCGTGCACCCGGCCATGGATCTGACCATCGAGGGGGACGAGCGCGAGCGGGCGATCATAGATGCAAGCGTCCGGCAGTACCTGGCCCTGGGCCAGCACGAGTGGGCCGGCCACACCTATGCGCAGCTGATCAGCATGGCGGCGGTGCTGGGCCGGGCCGGGTGGGCTTATGACAGCCTGGACCAGTTCGTCAGGCACTGGACAATGCCCAACGGCCTGTACTGCAACAGCGACCTGTCCCGTTCCGGCATGTCCGAACACGCATCGGCGCTGGGCCGGCTTAAAGCCCCGTTTACAATGGAATCCAACTGCGGCGTCAGCGCGGGCATATGCGATATGCTCGTCCAGGGCTGGGGCGATACCTTGCGCATCTTCCCCGCCCTGCCTGGCCATTGGCTCGACGCGGCATTCCGCGACCTGCTGACCGAAGGCGCGTTCAAGGTTTCCGCGGCCCGGCGGCAGGGGCGCACTGTCTGGGTCCGGGTCACAGC
>JAAZAB010000535.1 GCA_012514555.1 Lentisphaerota bacterium | reverse complement strand
TGGAAGCCCCGGCTCGTTGCCGGGACCCCTGCGCAGGCGCTGGACCCCTTTTTCAGCCCGGCCTGCGCCCGCGCGGTGGCCGGCATGATGCGGAACGCGGTCTTGCACGGGACGGGCCGCGGGGCCGATATCCCGGGCTTGAATGTGGCGGGAAAAACCGGCACGGCCCAGAACCCCCACGGCAATGACCACGCCTGGTTTGTCGGGTTTGCCCCATCGGCAACCCCGCGCCTGGCGTTCGCGGTGATCGTCGAGCAGGGCGGCTACGGCGCGCAGGCGGCGGTGCCGGTGGCAAGGGGCATCCTGGTCAAGGCCCAGGCGCTGGGCCTGGCAGGCGACAGTCCGGAATCGAAGAGGAAATAGCGGCCATGGCCCGTTCACGCAAATCAGTTTCGGCCTTTTCCGGCAATGGAATCCTGTTCTTCATCGCATTCCTGTTCTTTTTCAGCGGCTGGCTGATAATCATGGCGGCAAAACTGTCCGGCGCCCCGGTAGTCCGCCTGCCGGACCTGCTTCCCCCGGCGTTCATGGCGGCGTCCTTTCTTGCAGTATGGCTGATCGTCAGGATATCAGGGTTCCGCGGCGACCCTTTGATTCCGCTGCTGACTCTGCTTCTTGCGGGGATCGGCCTGCTGGTCCAGTTCCGGCTTGGAATCCTCGATTTCACCGATGCGCCCCGGGCCTCGATCTATGCCTATCCCCTGGGCTTGTTCATATTCCTTTTCGCCTGGATGCTGTTCAAGTCCGGCAGGCACGCGTGGCTGTCAGGCCTCGCCGTTCCATGCCTCCTGGCGGCCTGCGTCCTGCTGGGCGTAATCCTTGTCTTCGGCAGCCGGTTCCGGGGCGCTGTGTTCCTGGCCGGGCAGCTTAATCCGGCGGAACTGGTGAAACTCCTGCTGGCGGTGTTCCTCGCCGGGTTCATTGCGGAGTACCGCAAGCCCCTGCAGAAGACGGTGGCTGGACTTCCCGCGCCGCCGGTGCGCACGCTGCTGACGCTTTCCGCGCTGTGGCTTCTCCCGATGGGTTTGCTGATCGTCCAGCGCGACCTGGGAATGATCATCCTTCTGAACCTGGTCCTGCTTGTGATGGTCTTCATGGCCACGGGGAGATGGGGCTACCTGGTGGCCGGCGGCGCAATCGCGGCCCTGGCCGCCTATGCCGGGTTCCAGCTCTTTGCCCATGCCCGGTTGCGCTTCATTGCCTGGCAGAATCCTTTTTCCGATCCCGCCGGCCAGGGATGGCAGATTCTGCAGTCTCTTTCCGCCATGTTTTCCGGAGGCATGTGGGGCAGCGGCCTCGGCGCGGGCGCCCCGGGCGCCGTGCCGATCGCCGCATCGGACTTCATCTACGCAGCAGTAGCCGAAGAGCTGGGCTTTGTCGGATGCGTCTTCCTGGCAATCCTGTACTTGAGCCTCTTCTACCGGGGATACCGGGCGGCTGACCAGCAGCGCAATCTTTTCGCCCAGACGCTTGCCGCGGCCCTGACCACCATGCTTGCGCTCCAGGTCCTGATGAATATCGGGGGCGTGACCAAGGCCATTCCCCTTACCGGGATCACGCTTCCGCTTATCAGCCACGGCGGGAGCAGCCTGGTCACCAGCTTCATCATGCTCGGGCTGCTCGCGGCCCTGTCGGAGCCCGCTTCCGGGCGCGCCCGCGGTTGAGCCGCGAAAGGGCAGCCGGGCCGCGGGTCACGCCCGCTTCCGGGCCCCGGCGCGCGGCTTTCTTGTCGGATACGCCGCAGTCCTTTTGGTTTGTTCCGGCGGCGCCGCGATCCCGGCCCGGGCGGCCTCTGTCGAGAGCTTGAGGTCGCGAATCTGGTCCCGGAGCAACGCGGCGCGCTCGAATTCAAGCGACGCCGCGGCTTCGAGCATCTCCTGCTCCATCTCCCGGATCGTCTCGGTGATGTCATAGGCCTCGTTTTCGCGTACCGCGCTTTCAACGAGCTTCCCGGCTTCCTTCCGCGTTGCCAGGCTGTCCTGCAGGCTTTTCAGGACCGTCCGCGGGGTGATGCCATGTTTCCGGTTATAATCAAGCTGGCGCTCACGCCTCTTTGCCATTGTGGCAATGGCGCGCTTCATGGAGTCCGTTGGCGAGTCGGCGTACATTATGACCGCGCCCGCAACGTTTCGCGAGGCGCGGCCGGCCGTTTGAACGAGCGAGGTCTCGGACCGCAGAAAGCCCTCCTTGTCCGCGTCCAGGATGGCCACGAGCGAAACCTCCGGCAGGTCGAGCCCCTCGCGGAGCAGGTTGATCCCCACCAGGCAGTCGAAATCCGCCGTCCTCAGGCCGCGCAGTATTTCCACGCGCTCGATCGCGTCGATGTCCGAGTGAAGATAGCGGACCCGCAGCCCGGCATCTTTCAGGTACTGGGTCAAATCCTCGGCCGTGCGCTTTGTGAGCGTGGTGACCAGCACGCGCTCTCCGCGGCCGGCGCGCTCGCGCACCTCGGCCATGAGGTCGTCCACCTGGCCGGCGAGCGGCCGGAGAATCACCTCGGGGTCAACCAGGCCGGTGGGCCGGATGATCTGCTGCGCCGGGCTGGGGCAGAGTCCTAGCTCGTAGGGGGCGGGCGTGGCGGACGCGAAAATCATCGGCCCTGTCGCCGCCAGGAATTCATCGAACTGGAGGGGCCGGTTGTCCTTTGCTGACGGCAGCCGGAACCCGTAGTCCACCAGCACGCTCTTCCTGGCCTGGTCGCCGTTGTACATGCCCCGGACCTGCGGCAGGGTGACGTGCGATTCGTCAACGAACGTGAGAAACTCGCCCTGGAAGTAGTCCAGCAGCGTTGCCGGCGGCGCGCCCGCCCGCCTGCCGCTCAGGTGCCGCGAATAGTTTTCTATGCCGGAGCAATACCCGACTTCCCTGAGCATCTCAAGGTCGTACATGGTCCGCATCTTGATCCGCTGCGCCTCCAGGAGCTTGTTCCGGCCCTCGAACCAGGCGATCCTCTCGCTCAGCTCGGCCTCGATGCCGCCCAGGGCTTCGAGAATGCGCCCGGCGGGCATGACGAAATGCCGCGCCGGCGATATGATTGCGCAATCCATGTCCGCCCCGGCGCGGCCCGTGACCGGGTCTATGCGGCGGATCGATTCGATCTTGTCGCCGAAGAAGACGATGCGGATGCCGTGCGTGCCGTAGGACGGGAACACGTCCAGCGTGTCGCCCCGGACCCGGAAGGTGCCCGGCTGCGGCTCGTAGTCGTTGCGGGTGTACTGTATGTCCACGAGCCGGCCCAGCATGTCGTCACGGTCCGCCGCGCCGCCCGGCCTCGCTTCGACCAGCATTTCCCTGTAGTCT
>JAAZAB010000534.1 GCA_012514555.1 Lentisphaerota bacterium | reverse complement strand
CGGTCCGCGTGATTGCCCGCAGGCCGCAGTGGGCGTCGTGGACCGCCCGCGTGCGGAACAGCAGGCGCAGGATGGCCGACAGCAGGGGGTTGCCCACGTAGCGGTGCAGCCAAGGCATGGCGCCCGGCTGGATGTTCCGCATACGGTTGCCCATGACAAAATCGGCCGATCCGTCCAGCAGCGGCGCGACCAGCCGTGAAAGGTCGGAAAGATCGTAGGACAGGTCGGCGTCGCCCATCACCAACAGGTCGTAGCGGGCGCTGCCGAATCCGCGCCTCAGGGCGGCGCCGTACCCGCGCTGGGGCTCGGCCACCACCCGGGCGCCGTGCTCAGCGGCCACCTGCGCGGAGCGGTCGGTGGACCCGTTATTGACAACGACGATGTCCTCGGCCAGGCCCAGGCGGGCAATCCCCCGACGGGCCATCTCGATGACCTCGCCCAGCGAGGCCTCCTCGTTGAGGCACGGCAGAACCACGGAAATTCCCCGGACCGGATCTGGGCCCATCACGCGTCATTCCTCATACAGGCCGCCGTCGTCTTCAAACCCCTCCAAGGGCTCCGGCACCGGCTGAACGGGCACCGGCTGGAAGGGGGATATAAACGGCTGGAACGGAGACGCCGGGTTCGTCGGCAGCCCGGCAGCCGGCACAAGGCCGGGGTCGGGGCTCGGAGCCGCCGGCGCCGGCAGGGGCGAGGAGTCGGGCTGCGGGCGGAAGGGCGAAAAGAACGGCGTGGCCACGTTCGTGTTGGGCTTGAAAAAAAACTCCAAGCTGCGCGCGCCGCCCGGCGCATTCGTGCCCAGGCGCTGAAAGGCGGTCCGGCGCCGGCCCCGCCCGCCGAAGGGAAGGCGGGGCGCCTCTCCATCGCCTCCCACCTGCGTCCACCCGACTGGTGCGCCGGGACTCGGCAGGCTGTCCGCTGCCGCGACCTGCGGGGGCGGCGTCTCTGCCCCCGCCTCCTTGTTGGGGCGCAGCTTCAGGATCATCGTCTGGGCGCCCATCTGGAGCCGCGCTTCCTCGTTGTCGTAATCCACCGACAGAAGGCGGACGCCGTCCAACTCCTCCCCCTCGCTGAGGTATACGTATTTGCTTGTCGTCTTGTTCAAAAAGGCGACTTTCAGCCGGGCTCCTTCTCCAATGATCCCCTTCATTTCATAGTCCTTGACGACATCGGAAACGGCCGGGACGGCTTCTTCCGCAGCCCCCGCCACGGGCAACGGCGCCACTTCCCCGAAGGGTTTCCGGTCCAGAATGGGCTGGTACCGTGCGAAATTGGCCGGGACGACGGCAGGGACCGGCCCCGAAGCCCGCGCCGTTAAGGCCGCAAGGGCTGTTATAAAAAGGAGAAGGCGATTCATGGCGATTACCCCGGCGCCCCGTCGAATAGCGCCTGCCCTTCGGGGCCCATTCGGCCCGGATTCCCCGCATCGGCCGCGGCTTCCTGCCCGCGGGCTTCAATTCAACCGCAGCGGCATGAGTACGTACAGGAAGGGGATGTCGCACTTGATGACGGCCGGACTCAGCTCGTCCGCCAGCTCGACCGCCACTTCGTCACAGGTCAGCGTGCGCAGCGGATCCATCAAATAGGTCGGATTGAAGACCATGGATAGCGGCTTGCCGTCGTATTTGATCGGCAGGGACTCTGTCGCCTCGCCGACGTCGGGCGTCACCACCACGATCTTGAGCTGGTTCTTGGCGAATAAAAGTTTGACCGACGGATTTTTTTCGCTGGCCAGCAAGGCCGCGCGCCGCACGGCAGCAAGGAGCTGTTCGCGGTCCAGCGCGATTCGTTCCTCGCACTGGCTGGGAATCACCTGGCGAAAATTGGGGAAATTTCCTTCCACCAGCTTGGACGTGATCAAAACCGAATCCAACTCGAACGCCGCCAGATTGGACGTTGTTTTAATCTTGACGGTTCCCTCGTCGCCAAGCGCCTTGATCAGCTCATTGACGGTCTTGGTGGGAATCACCAGGCTGCACTGCATATCCTGCGGCAGGTCGATGTCCTGCTCTACCAAGGCCAACCGACGCCCGTCGGTGGCGACCAGGGTTAGCTTCTGGTCGCGCATCAGGATCAGAATGCCGTTGAGGATCGGACGGCTTTCATCCGTGGAGGCCGCGTACCCCGTCTTCTTGAGCATTTCCTTAAACGCGCCCTGGTCGAGGGAAACCGACCGGGCTTCATCGAATTTTGGAAGCGCAGGAAAATCGTCGGCGGCTAGGCCGATCAGCTTGTAATTCGAGGACTCGCACTGGATGGCCATAACCTGATCGTCGGTCACGTCAATGTCGAGTTCCGCCTGCGGAAGCTCGCGCACAATGCTGAGAAGCCGACGCGCCGGGCACGTGCTGGCCCCGGGTTTTTTGACCGCTGCTTCCATCCGGCAGCGCAGGCTCACGACCAGGTCCGTCGCCGTCAGCACAAGCTCCTGTTTCTCGGCCTGGATCAGGACGTTAAACAGGATAGGCAGCGTCGAATGCGTGCTGACGACGGATTGAACCTGCTGGAGATTTTTCAAAAAGACATCTTTGGAGAGGGTGAATTTCATAGGAGCTTCCTTTCTACGGGGATTAAGAATTTAAGAAACAATCGTCGTAATCGGGATGTTCAATTTGTCGATACCATGAGATTGGCTAGGCGGATACTGGCCAACGGGGTGTCAATGATTCTGTCAATAATTCTTGGCAAACCTGTCCGCAACGCGAGAGCCATTTTTTTCTGGGCGGTTATCATCACGTCCGCAGCCCGGATATTGACAGGCCCGAAACAGTCAGGAAACCGGCTGGCTTTCAATCTGTTTTAGAAGTTTGGCCACCGTCTGGCGGAAAGCCGTTTCCTTTTCCATGCGGTGCGTGATCCGGCGGCAGGCGTGCAGGACCGTGGCATGTGTCTTGCCGAAGGCCTGACCGATTTCCGGGAACGAGGCGACAGTCATCGTCCGGCACAGGTACATGGCCACTTGGCGCGGAAGGGCAACGTTCTGGGAGCGCTGCGAACTGGTCATATCCGCCAGGCGGATGTCGAAGTAATCGGCCACGCGCCGCTGGATGCCGGTCAGCGTGACGGGCTCCCGCTTTTCCTGGTCCAGAATATTCTGGAGCAGCCGCTCGGCCAGCTGGGGCGTTACCGGCTTGCGGTAAAGCGCCGCGTAGGACGTCAGGCTGGTCAAGGCGCCTTCCAGGAGGCGGATGTTGGACTGGATATGCGTGGCGGCGAACACGATGACCTCTTCCGGCAGCTTGACCTTCATGTCCTTTTGCTTGAAGCGCAGGATGGCCATGCGCGTCTCAAAATCCGGAGGAATCAATTCGGTCACCAGTCCCCAGCCGAAACGCGAAACCAGGCGCTGCTCGAGATGCGAGATTTCGTTGACCGGCCGGTCGCTGGTCATGACGATTTGCTTGTGGGCATCGTAGAGCACGTTGAAGGTATGAAAAAATTCCTCCTGCAGCGCGGCGGTCTTGGTCAGGAAATGGATGTCGTCAATGAGCAGGACATCGGTTGTGCGGTATTTGTCGCGGAACTGCTTCACCCGTCGCGTCTGCAGCGAATCAATGTACTCGTTCATCAGGGTTTCGCAGGAAACGTAGTGGGCGTGCGCCTTGGAATGCGTATGCACGTAATGCCCGATCGCCTGCATCAGGTGCGTTTTGCCGAGCCCCGTGCCGCCGTAGATGAACAGCGGATTATAGGCTTTGCCGGGCGCCTGCGCTACCGCCAGCGCCGTGGCGTGGGCGAACTCGTTGGACGGGCCCACGACAAACGAGGCAAAGAGGTTCTTGGGGTTCAGCGTGGACCCGCTGGGCGCCGCTTTGCGGGCGGGCGCCGGGCGGGGCGCCGCCTCGGGAGCCGGCTCCCGGGACGCCGGCGGCAGAGCCTCCGGGTGCACTTCCAGCCGGACGTCCAGCGATCGGCCGCAGACCTGTTCGGCCGTTTCCT
>JAAZAB010000533.1 GCA_012514555.1 Lentisphaerota bacterium | reverse complement strand
GAACCGAGCAGCGTGTGGGCAGGTTGGCCAGGGCATCGAGGATTTCGTGATGCGCGAGGTCGCGGCCGGTTGCCTCCCGTATGGCTGCGCCGAATTTGGCCGGGTGCGCGGTGGCGAGGCAGACCATGGGCTCGCTCTCCGACATGTTTTCCAGCGCGACTTTCACGCCCACGGCCGTGTGCGGATCGAGCAGGCGCTCATGGCGCTCGTAAAATTCCCTTATGGTCGCAAGGGTTCCGGCCGTGTCGCACGAGCCGGCGGCGAAGGCGTCGTCTATTGCGCCGCCGGGCGGCGGCGGAACGGAGAGTCTTCCGGTGCGGTCGAAAGCGTCCATGAGCGCGCGGACGCGTTCAGGGGAGTTTCCGGTGCGATAATAGAGGTAGCGCTCGAAATTGCTGGCAGCCTGGATGTCCATGGACGGGCTGGGTGTGGGATGAACGGCGCCGCGCCTGTATTCCCCTGTGCGGAAAAATCGCGAGAGGATGTCGTTTTCGTTCGTGGCGAGCACGAGCTTGCGTATCGGCAGCCCCATTTTGCGGGCCATGTAGCCTGCGAAGATGTCGCCGAAATTCCCGGTGGGCACGGTGAAGCGCACGCCCTCCGCGCCCGTTTGTTCCAGGACGCGGAAGGCCGCGTAAAAGTAGTAGACGATCTGCGCCATGATTCTTGCCCAGTTGATCGAGTTCACCGAGCCCAGGCTAAAAGCGTCGCGGAATTCCAGGTCGCGGAAGAGGGTCTTGACCAGCGCCTGGCAGTCGTCGAAACTGCCGCGGACGGCTATGGCGTGGACGTTGGCGTCAGGGACGGTCGTCATCTGTCGCTCCTGGACCGGGCTTACGCGGCCGCGGGGGAAAAGGACAAAAATCCTTATGTTTTCGCGGCCGCGGACGCCGTGGATGGCTGCGCTGCCCGTGTCGCCGCTGGTGGCGGCCAGGAGGTTGAGTTCGCGCCGGTCTTCGGCCAGGTAATATTCGAATAGGCGGCCCAGGAATTGCAGGGCGAGGTCCTTGAAAGCCAGGGTCGGGCCGTGAAAGAGTTCGAGCAGGCGAATGTTGCCGGCCTTCACTACGGGCGCGACCTCCGGGTGTCGGAATGCCGCGCAGCTCCGGCGCGCCAGGTCATCCAGGGCCGCGCGCGGAAGATCGGCGAACAGGCCGAATATTTCCGCCGCCAGCTCGGGATATGGCAGTGCGGACCATTCGGCCATCCGGCCGGACGCGTCGGGAATGGATTCCGGGATCAGCAGTCCCCCGTCCCGTGCCAGGCCGGACAGGACGGCATCCTTGAAAGACACCGGTTCCGCAAGCCCGCGTGTGCTGAAGTATCGCATCAGGTTGCCGCCTTTGAAAACAAGCGCCGCGTCCGCGCGCCGCCGCCTCCGGTTACGCCGGTCATTTTCTGCCGGCCCGAGGGCGGCCAAGACGCCTTCCATTCCGGGCCCTTATCTTCTTTCCCGCCATGCAAAACCCGGGTTAATTTCTTTCCCCCGGCTTCGGGTTGATCGTCATGCTATCAGGCATGCCGTTGAGGTCGTCCTTGAACGCTCCGGGGTTGTCCACGAACAGCTCTTCGATCGGGAGGTTCCGGATGGGCGACAGGCTCTTGACATCGGTTTGCCGTATGTCCAACGAGCGCAGGGGCATGCCCCGCAGCGGCGCGAGATCGCGGACTTTCGTATTGCGGAGGTTGAGCGATTCCAGCGGCAGCCCGGACAGCGGCGAGAGGTCCGACACGCCCGTGGATGCGAGATTGAGCGCTGTCAGGGGCATGCCCCGGAGCGCGGACAGGTCCTTGACTTCCGACGCAGCGGCGGAAAGCGTGGCGAGCCGGCT
>JAAZAB010000532.1 GCA_012514555.1 Lentisphaerota bacterium | reverse complement strand
GGCTCGGCCGAGGACATGGCGTTCTCCGCCGCCTGTTCATAGGTGGCGCGGCACTTGGGCTCCAGCCGAGGGTCGCCAAGGCACCGGCGGCAGAGCGGCGGTGCTTCGCCGGCCGTCCGAAAACGCTGCGCCCCGCGGTCGTAAAACAACACACCCTGTCCCGCATGGCGCGCCGCATCAGCCAGCAACGCCCCGATTGCGTCATCATGCCTTTCTCTTTCCATGCGCCTGTTTATACAACAGATATGCTTGATTATCCAATCTTTTGGCGTGTGAACCTGTATTTTGGGACCGTTCATATCTGGAAATAACAGGGGGAATACTCCATGCGGCATCATATCACACACAAGATCTATCACATCGAGATTCTCACGCCCAAGCAGAATTCTGAGCAGCTTGAGGATGATCTGGCGAAATTCGCCGTGAAATACGAAACGGTCACGAAGGCCGGCTACGTGGCCTGCATAACCGACAACCCGATGGGCATTGTCAGTTTCCAGGCCACCGACATCATCCCTGAGCTGGGCCTGAAGGTGAACCCGGAGCAACTCATGATTCATCTCAACACCTTTCACACAAAAAAAGCGCTCGACGAAATTCTCGGGACCGCGCAGAAGATGGGCTGTAAGTATCTGCTGGCGATCTCCGGCGACGGGAGCGAACGCCTGACCAGGCTGACCCCGGACGCGCTGGGGCTGACGGTCAATACGGTCACCTCGGTGGAATTGCTCCGGTACATCAAGCATGCATACCCCGGCGTGTTCACCTGCGGTGTCGCCTTCAATCCTTATGAGCCGCAGGACCTTGAATTGGAAGAGATGCGCAGGAAAGTCGAGGCCGGGGCAGAGTTCATCTGCACCCAGCCGGTAATTGGACACAACGACCGCATCGGGGCGCTGAAGCCGTTCGGCCTGCCTGTCATCATTGACGCCTGGATGTCGAAAAAACTTCACCTGCTCTCTGAATGCGTCGGCTACAACATTCCCGAGGACACGCCGTACGACCCGCTGTCCAATTTGCGCGAGCTGCGCAGGAACTATCCGGACTGCGGCCTCTACCTGGCGCTCCTGGGCTTCAAGACGCAATTCCCGGTCCTGAAGGACATCTGGGTATGAACGAAGATCTGGAGACAAAGCCCGGTCCGGATCATGGCGTTTCAAGGGCGCCCAAGGCGGCCACGCTCATGCTCGCCGAGCCGTGACAAGCCCGAAACATGCGCCCCGGCCGCGAACGGAACACCCTCAAGAAACGGTTTTTCCGCGGAAAATGCGGCGCTTGACATTTGCGCGCGCCAATCTACTATTTTGCGTTTTCAACCTTTTTTGGGAGATTCATCATGACTCGCTGTTTCAATTTCAATGCCGGCCCCGCGACGCTGCCGCTGGAAGTGCTTCAGGAAGCCCAAGCCGACCTGGTTGATTTCAAGGGATCGGGCATGTCGATCATGGAACACAGCCATCGCGGCAAGGAATACGATGCCGTCCATTCGGAGGCGATTGCCAACTTCAAGAAGCTGCTGAACCTGGGTGACAACTACGAGGTGCTGTTCGTGGCCGGAGGGGCCAGCATGCAGTTCGCAATGGTCCCGATGAACCTGCTGGGCCCGGGACAGACGGCCGACTACATCCACTCGGGCGCATGGGCCGGCAAGGCGGTCGCCGAGGCGAAGCTCATCGGCAGCGTCAACGTGGCGGCCAACACCGGCAAGGACATTCCGACGCACATGCCTGCGCCGGCGGACCTCAGGCTCACCCCGGGCGCCGCCTATGTGCACCTGACCTCGAACGAGACGATCGCCGGCTCGCAGTGGAAGACGTTCCCGAAAACGGACGCGCCGCTCGTGGCCGACATGTCGTCGGACATCCTCTCGCGGCCGTTCGATTCCAGCCGGTTCGCGCTCATTTACGCCGGAGCCCAGAAAAACCTTGGGCCTTCGGGCCTGGCGCTGGTGGCGATCCGGAAGGACCTTGCGGATCGCGCCCCGGAAAAGCTGCCGTCAATGCTGAAGTACAAGACGTATGTCGATGAGAAATCGCTGTACAACACGCCGCCGTGCTTCGGGATATACATAATGATGCTGGTCTCGCGCTGGATTCTCAAGCAGGGCGCTGAAAAGCTTTACAGCCGGAACGCCGAAAAAGCGGCGAAAATCTACTCGGCCATCGACGCCGGCTTCTACAAGGGCACGGCGGTTAAGGAATACCGATCGGACATGAACATCACCTTCCGGCTTCCGACCGAGGCGCTTGAGGAGCAATTCGTGAAAGAAGCGGCCAAGCTGGGCATGAAGGGATTGAAAGGCCACCGGTCGGTGGGCGGAATCCGCGCCTCGG
>JAAZAB010000531.1 GCA_012514555.1 Lentisphaerota bacterium | reverse complement strand
TGGTCGCCGTATCGGTGAGAGTTGCTCCTAGCTAGGTTCCTAGCTATATTCCCGGCATGGCTGTCATCAACATGCACGAGGCCAAGACGCAGCTTTCCGACCTCGTCGCGCGCGCCGAGGCGGGGGAGGAGATCGTCATCGCCCGCCGCAACAAGCCGGCGGTGCGGCTGGTGCCGGTGCAGGACGACGCCAGGACGGACATTCGCGAGGCGCGCCGGCGGATACCCGGGCGCTTTGCGCATCTGCGGGGGACGATGACTGAAGCCGATTGGCTCGCGCCGCTGTCGGAAGACGAACTTCAGGCGTGGGAAGGAAAATATTCAGGCGATTTCGACAAGTCCCCGCGGTGAGCCTGCTTCTCGACACGCATGCATTTGCATGGTTTTTCCTGGGAACAGGATTGCCGCGCAGCGTGCGCGAACTCATCGAGGACTATGAGGCGGAGATTTTCGTCAGCGCCATTTCAGCTTACGAGATCGCGCTGAAATATCGCCTCGGACTGTGGCCGGACGCAGGCCCGCTCGTAGCGGAGTTCGATATCCTGACGGAGCAGGCCCATTTCCAGACGCTGGATGTCTGCGCGCACCATGCCATTCGCGCCGGTCTGCTTGCGACCGTCCACCGCGATCCGTTCGACCGGATTATCGTCGCGCAGGCAGGAGCCGAACGATTGAGGATAGTGTCGAAGGACCGGCAACTCGGGGCGTTGGGGGCGGAGGTGGTGTGGGTGTAGGGAGCAGCCTTCATCAGACGTGCACTCCAAAGCCGGCCGGCCGGCGCTTCACGCCTCGTGATTGTGACGTCCCGTCCATCGTCACCTTTTTTCAAGGCGGCTGGATTATCGTGCCGGGTGGGGAGGCCGTGGATAAAGTCGGCGCGGAAACAGACGGCGAGATTAGGGCCGTGGCTCTTTCCGCTCCTCTATGCGCCTAAAGAGTGCTGATGCCACAGAGAGATGGTCTAAGCACCGATCGATAGGATCTGAGGTGATGTCATGCCCGCGAGGGTTGCGAATGGCTGACATCACGCCCGCGAAAATGAACTTGAATCCCATCTGCTCGTCGATGTCGCTCGACGTGACCAGATTGGTGAGTTTGATCTTTGGGGCCGTCTCTGCGAACGCCACCATCATCAGCTTGTAGCCACTATCATTGATGCCGGAGAGCTTTTTAACTTGGATATCCAGGTACTTGAATGCCTCAAAGGTGGCCTGCGAATAGTGGCCGTTGTCGAACAACTTCAGAGAGACGCCAGCGATCTCTGGATGGATGTTTCGTTCATCGAACGGATGGACGCCCCGGCTCTCAGTGACCGAGGGTTGGCAGACGTTCTTCGCCGCTCGCGCGATCCTTTCAAAAAGCATCAGCGTCTCGCTCATGGATAGAGGTTGGCCTTGATGCTCTTGAAAATAGCGTCGTAGGTTTACCGTGTCGGAAGTCACCGTTGTTGGGATGTTCTTCCGGAGAAAGCCGATCATCTGAGTGATATTGCCGGCGCCAGAGATATACGGATGACTCGCCATATTAGCCCCTCAAATTTCCCAACC
>JAAZAB010000530.1 GCA_012514555.1 Lentisphaerota bacterium | reverse complement strand
TGGAAAACGAACAGTGGGGCCGCCTGAGCGCCAGGCACGGGAACCCGGTTTTCTACACGAGCACCTACACCCCGAGCAACGAGCCGCATGCGATCCAGACGATTCGCGTGGTTTCAACCTACCGCGATACGACCGATTACGACGACTCGACGACGAACACCACCAGCACGAACGACCCGGTCAATTATCACGACAGTGCGGAAGCGTATGTCGTTCACAAGCCCGACGAGGACGAAACGACTTCCGGCACCGGCACAACCGCTTTAGTTCATCGCGATATGGCCGGGGCAAATGCGGCGGGCAAGCCCTGAAAAGGACTACCTGACGTAGACCTCGAACGAGCCGCGGCCGGAATGGCTCAGGCGGAACCCCGTGACCGGAATGTTGCGCCCGATCGGGATTTCCCGCGACTGCCCGGCATCAAGGCGCGTGGTAACCGGGATCTGACGCTTGTTTGCGCCTTCGCGCACCCATAGCGTGGTGAGTGAAACAAAACCGTCATGGCAGGAGATCATGCACTGGGATACGTTCCTGTTGACCGCAAATTCGAGCTGCTGCGAATCCGATGAAGTGCGGCCGACGGACACCCAGGAACCTGCCGGCGGCCGCGGCGCAGGCCGCGCGGCAGGGGGCGGAGGAGGAGGGGGCGGCGGAGGAGGCGGCGGCGGAGCGGGGGGAGGAGGCGGCATGCGCGCGCCGCAATTGATGCAGAACCGGGCGTCGGCCGGATTGTTCCTGCCGCAGGCTGGGCAGAGAACCTGGCCTTGGGCAAGCAGGATGGCGCCGCCGGGTGCAGCCGCCCCGATGCCTGGTAAAATCGGCATGCCTGTGACGGACAGGCAGGCAATGACAAACAAGCCGGTAATCCGCCTTCTCATGGTCCTCTCCTTTGAACCGTTTAAACCTCGAATTGTCCGAAGCTGAACTGAACCCTTGAACAGTGATCCGGATTATTCCATCCCCGCCGCCTTGATGCAAGCGGGAAAATGACGGCCGGCGCGCATTCCGCCGGAGTGTTATTGCGTCCAATGACGCAAGAGTGGAAAGAGCATGCTTTCGTTCCAACAGGTCTGCAAAAGCCATGGCGGCCAGGACGTGCTTCTGAACGCGTCGTTCCGGATCAACCGGGGCGAGCGGGTCGGCATTGTCGGCCCGAACGGCGCGGGCAAGAGCACGCTGTTCGGGCTGATCACGGGCGAGCTGACGCCGGACAAGGGTCTTGTCGAGCTGCCGCGCGAAGCCAGGATCGGGCACCTGCGGCAGGTGATCAGCCCCGCGGATACGGGTTGCTCGCTTCTGGAATACGTTGAAAACGCGGTGCCGGAGTTCCAGCGGCTCCAGGAAAATATCGAGCGGATCGAGGCGTTTCTTCTCCAGAAAGAGGGCGGCGACCGCGATGCGGCGCTGCGGCAGATGGGTGAACTGCAGACCCGCTTCGAGCACATGGGCGGCTACGAGATAAGGGGGCGCGCGATCCGAGCCCTTGGCGGGCTCGGGTTTCCGGCCGAATCGTTTCACGAGCCTCTGCGTTCGTTCAGCGGCGGGTGGCAGATGCGCGCGGAGCTGGCCCGGGTGCTGGCTTCTGACGCCGACCTGCTGCTGCTCGACGAGCCCACCAACTACCTCGACGTTCCGGCCGTGGAATGGCTGCAGCGATACCTGCGCGAGTTCAGGGGCACCCTGGCCCTTGTCTCGCACGACCGTTACCTGCTCAACTCCCTGACGGACATCACGATCGAGGTTGCCAATTCGCTCGTGGAGCGGTACCCGGGCAACTACGATTACTACTCGCGCGAGCGCAGGGCGCGCTCCGAGCACCGCGCGGCCGCGTTCAAGAACCAGGAGCGGCGTCGGGAACAGGTGGAGCGGTTCATCGAGCGGTTCCGCGCCAAGAACACAAAGTCGTCGCAGGTTCAAAGCCGCATCAAGATGCTCGAGAAAATGGAGCAGGTCGAGCTGCCTCCGCCGGCGGCGAGCCCCGGCAGCATACGCGTGCCGCTGCCGCCGCGCTCCGGGCTGGAGATTGTAAGGCTGGAGGGCGCCGGCCTGACCTACGACGGCAAACGCTGGGTCCTGCGCGGCGTGGACCTTCGCATCGACCGCGGCGAGAAAATCGGGCTGGTCGGCTTCAACGGCATGGGGAAGACGACGCTCCTGCGCATGCTCTCCGGCGCGCTACCCCTGTCCGAGGGCCGCCGCGTTGTGGGCGCGCACGTGGTAATGGGGTACCAATCGCAGGATTTCGGCGAGACGGTGGACCCCGGGCTTACCGCCTACGAGGCGGTCAAGGGCGCGGCGCCTGGCGCGCCGGAGCGCACGGTCCGCTCGCTGCTGGGCGGGTTCGGGTTTTCCGGGGCTGCGGCGGATAAAAAGGCCGGGGTGCTCAGCGGCGGCGAGAAAATGCGCCTTGCGTTCGCGCGCCTGCTGATACACCCGCCCAATTTCCTGCTGCTCGACGAGCCGACCACGCACCTCGACATTGGCGCCTGCGAGGCGCTCGAAGAGGCCCTTTTCGACTACAAGGGCACTCTATGCCTCGTGAGCCACGACATCCAGTTCCTGCGCCGGGCCGCGACCTCGGTGCTGGTCATGACTCCCCCGGGCGTTACGCGCTACCCTGGCGGGTACGACTACTACAGGGAAAAAATCGCGGCGTCCGCGGCCGCCGCGTCAGCCGCCGCCGGCGCGGCGCCGCCGGCGGCGCGCGCCGGGCGCCTGGACCGGCGCGCGCGGGCGGAGCGGGTTCAGGAAAATTCGCGGCGGCGCCGGCCGCTCAAGGAGCGCATGGAGGCCGCGGAACGCTCGATGGCGGCGCTGGAAGAGGAGCAGGCCCGGCTTTTGGAACCGCCCGAAGGCGATATGGCTGCGATCAATTTCGTGAACGTGAACCGGAGGCTGACCGCCATCCAGGAGGAACTCCAGGCGGCCTCGGCCCAATGGGAGAGCGCCTTCGAGGAACTCGAAAAGATCAGGCTCGAATTCGAAAACGAAACGCAGCCGGAATGAGGCCTGAATGGATTCTTGCCTGTCACTTTGCATGATCTCATGGAGGGTCGCGCCATGGCTGAAGGCGGACGCGCTTGCCCGCTGCATGCCCCTTGCCCATGCGGCGTTCTGGTGCCTCGCGGGTCTGCTGGTCCTACTGCTGCTCGGCCGCGCACTGGCGGGCCGGAAAACAAGAACGTTCGGCAGGGCCTACAGGATATTCTTCCTGCTCGTCGTCGCGCTGTCGGCAGCGATACTGGCATACCAGGCCAGCTGGCAGCTTGCGGGCTTCGCAAGGCCGGAATTCGTGACATTCATGAAGCGCTACAACCGCAGGCCGGACAATCCGGCGGCGCGCATCGTCCGCGGCAAAATCCGCGATGCGCGCGGGGAAGCGCTTGCCGAAATGGACCCGGATCACCCCGGCCGCCGCAGGTATCCGCACGGCCCGGCCTTCTGCCACATCGTCGGCTACGAGCACCCATTTTACGGCATGTCCGGGCTGGAGCTTGCCGAACAGGATTTCCTGGTAGGCATCACGCGGGATTCCGACTCCGAGCGGGACCAGTTCCGCCGGAATCTCCTCAACAGGGACGAGATCAGGGGCAACGACTTGACCCTTACCCTGCAGGCCGCCCTGCAGGAGGAGGCCGCTGCGCTGATGAAGGGGCGCAAGGGGGCCGTGGTTGTGATTGACCCCTCAACCGGCGCGCTCCTGGTGTTTTACAGCGCGCCCGGGTTTGATCCCAACCGCATGGCCCCGGGCCTTTTCGACGGAGGCGACCCGGATGCCCGCCTGCTGAACCGGGCCGCGCGCGGGCTATATCCGGCCGGGTCGGCCGGGAAAATACTTGTGGCCGCGGCCGCCCTTGAAAAGGGAATCAGCCCGGTCTTTGATTGCCCGTCCGGGGGATACCGCCCGAATCTATCGACCCGCGCGATACGCGACCATGAGTATTATGAATACCGCAAGCAGGGCCGCGAATGGCCCGGGCACGGCCGCCTGAACATGCGCGACGCCCTCGCCAAATCCTCGAATGTCTATTTTTCAAGGCTCGGCGTCCAGGTCGGCGGAGCGCGCTTGCGCGCAGCGGCCGAGCGGTGCGGGCTGACCCGATACTGGGTGATTCACGAAGGGCCGGCCGGCAGCCTGGCTTCCGCCGCCGCCCGTTTCCCGGCGCTCAGCGACGATGACATCGGCCGCACAGCGCAGGTTTCGATCGGCCAGGGCGACATGCTGGTCACGCCCCTTCACATGGCCATGATCGCAGGGGCCATCGGGCGCAACGGCTCGGCCTGGAAGCCCCGGCTCGTTGCCGGGACCCCTGCGCAGGCGCTGGACCCCTTTTTCAGCCCGGCCTGCGCCCGCGCGGTGGCCGGCATGATGCGGAACGCGGTCTTGCACGGGACGGGCCGCGGGGCCG
>JAAZAB010000529.1 GCA_012514555.1 Lentisphaerota bacterium | reverse complement strand
CCGGTTGCGCCCTGCTCGACTCCGGCGCAGGAGGAAAGCGTTTCGTCCCCGAACGGATCGCGAACCACGACGGCGCCAAACGGGTGCGGCGCGGCCGGGTCAACCAGCTCGCGCCCGGTTTCCTTGTCCACGATGCTGCGCACGCGCCCCGCTCGCGCATCCACTTCCAGCCTGTACCATTCATTCTCCAGCGATGTCGCGGAGGCCGTGACGCCGGCGGGAAAGCCGGGGCGTTCGGAGCGCGGCTTGAGGCGATATGTTCTGTAGCCGAGCGCGGGCACCCTGTCGGCGTAAAAAACCAGGTCTCGCGAGAGCCCGGCCGGGTCTTCGAAAGCGCCGTAGCGGATGCCGCCTGCGCCGAGCCCGAGGCGCTGCGCGGCGAATGGCGCCGGAGCGAGCGCGGAATCAATGGAGTCTATTTGGAAGGGCACGGCTTCGCCCGTCCCTGCATCGAGCAGGTCAAAACCGCCTCGGACCAGGTCCGGCGTCGGATTCACGTGCCACCGGTCCTGCAGCAGCACGCCGCGCAGGCTCTTGTCGGGCATCTGCGCCATGGTGCTGCCGCAGTTGTCAATTTCGCGGAGCGGCGCGCTCACCATGCCGGAGCGCTCGTGCGGCAGCGGATTGAACACGACGAGGTGAATGTCGGGCTCGTCGAGGCGCACCGCGTCGGCCACGCGGGCCATGGCCTTGCTGAGGACATCGTGAGCCAGCGCGGCGCCGCGGTATGCGCGGACCGCTTTTTCCGCCTCGGCGGCGGCCGCGGCCGGGCCGCAGGGGAAATGATGTCCCCAGGTATGCTCATCGTGCCACAGCACCTCCTCGTACGCCTGAAAAATCTGCTCATGCTGGTAATGATAATCGGCGATTGCGCCGGCCATTGCGGCCAGGGCCTCGGCCGCGGGCAGGCTGGAGTGGGTGCGCCTGTTCACCCCGGTGGCGGCCGCGGTCGAGGTGGCGGCGACCGGGTAGTCCTGTCCCGGCACATCCCCGCGTACGATTGGCAGCGACGCGGGCAGATGCGGGAGCAGCTCCCGGTAGAACCGCGCATTGGTACTGGAAACCAGGCGCGGATACGCCCAGCGCTCGTTCCATTTCCTGATGGCGTGCGAGTATCCCGCGATGTAAGGCGAGTTGTCCCGGGCCCCGCCGAGCACGGGCCAGCGGAGGATCGAATAGGGATACCCGCCCTTATCGAGATCCTGCAGGCGCCCGGCAAGGAGCGGAAGATCGGCATGGCAATCTCCGCCGCAGCCCTGGTTGTTGCACCAGAACAGAATCCTGCCGCCGCCGGGCGCCTCCCACCAGAACGCGCCGGGCATACCGGGCGCGCCGAAAAGCGCGGCCTCGTCCCAGAAGGAGCGCGCCTTCGGATCGCCGCCCCACGAGTAATAAAGCGGCAGCCCGGGGCATAATATCTTCACGCCGGCGCCGGCCAGGACCTGGCTCAAGCCCCAGGTGAAGCCGGGAATATCGTTGTGCTCGGCGGACACAATGGGAATGCCATGCTCGCGCTTCAGGCGGAACGCGTGATACACGCTTCGCGCCAGCACCTCGTGCCCGCAAAGCTCCGTGATCATGTTCCCGAAAAGGGCCGTCACCTCCACGTCCCCGCGCCTCATGATCTCGAGCATGGCCGCAGCCCTTTCAGGACGCGCGGCGCGGAGAAAATGGTCTGCCGACCATGCCTGCTCTACAACGGCCCGGAACCGGGCGTCATCCGGAAAGTCGCGGGTGGCCTCGGCCATGTCAATGATGGAATCGAGCCAGCGACCGTGCTCGGGAATGACGTTCGAAGCCAGGTCCGTGTAGCCCGCGTCGTGATGCGAGGACTGCACCACGTGCACGACCCAGCGCCGCGCCGGCCGCCACGGCGCCCGCATAAGCGCGGCAGGCTTTCCGCCGAGGCTGAGCTTGCATACGAGCTCGCACGGCGCGGACACGGCCGGAACGTCGGCGTCCAGCACGGCCTGCCCCGGGACGATGGCCACCGTCGAATTCGCTTCCTTTCCCTGCGCGGCGAGGCTCAGGCCCCCCGCGCAGGGCCTGCCCTCGTGGCGAACCTCGACGCGGACGGCCTGCAGCAGGGTTCCGTCCTCGTTCCGGAGGAACGGGGTCGGCGTTATACCGAGAATTTCCGTTCGGCTGGACATCTGTTATTTGCACCACCGTCAGAAAGCGCGGCCCGGTCTTGGACTGATCCTGGAAAGAGAATATCCAATATCCAACAAGGAACAAGGGTTTGAAACAGAGGACAGAATTCAGAATCCAGAAGAGCAGGAACGATGCGTCAGCGCGCACACTGCCTTTTCTTTTCGCATTTCATTCTGAATACTGAATTCTGTCTACTGCTTTCACATTAACCTCATGCAGCGAGCAAAGACTACTGCGGAGCAGTTGAACTGCTCCATATAGGCTGATATCCGAATGCCAGCCGAATCAAGGCCCCGGCGCCT
>JAAZAB010000528.1 GCA_012514555.1 Lentisphaerota bacterium | reverse complement strand
TGCCGGCTGTGATCAAGCGGGTCAAGCACGTTCACATCCGCGACTGCAAGGGCCGGGGCCCGGGCCCGGGCGAGCCGCGCAACCAGGCGTGCGGCCGCGGGGACATAGACCTCTTCGGATACTGCAAAGCCATGGCGGACGCGGGGTACGACGGCCCCGTATGCCTGGAAGTAATAGGCGCCGGCGAGTACGAGATGCCGCGGCGCGATGTTATAGCCGCGGAAAGCTACGGCTACCTGAACGCATGCCTGAAACATTTGAAGGCTCGATGACAGGCGCCGGCATGAAACCAGTCGGAGTCGGCATTCTCGGCGCGGCGCACGCCCACGCCGGCATGTACTGCGCACGCTGGCGTGAACAGACCGCGCTCGGCGTCAGGGTTGTGGGCGCCTGGGACCATGACGCCTCCCGGGCCGGCGCCTTCTGCGGCAGCCACGGCCTGGAGGCGGCGCCTTCGGCCGGCGCTCTCCTGGCGCGCAGGGACGTCGACGCCGTCGTCATAGCCTCGGAAACCTCGATGCACGCCGGGCTTGTCGAGCAGGCCGCGGCCGCCGGAAAGGCGATCGTCCTGCAGAAGCCGCTGGCCCTGACGCTGGCGCAGGCCGACATCATCGTGAACGCCGTGAGGCGATCGGGCGTGCCGTTCACCATGGCGTGGCAGATGCGGGTTGACCCGCACAACATGAGGATCAGGGATCTGCTCTCCGGCGGAAAGTTCGGCCGCGTCTTCATGCTCCGGCGCCGCCACTGCCTGCCGACCCAGCAGTGGAAGGATTTTGACAAGACCTGGCACGTGAAACCCGAGTTCAACCGCGACATCTTCGCCGACGACGCGGCGCACGCCATTGATTTCATCTACTGGCTGCGGGGCATGCCCGCGAGCGTTGTGGCCGAGCTGGGATCCCTCCTCAATCCCGCGATACCCAACGACAACGGCATCGCGGTGTTCCGCTATGCCGACGGCTCGTTCGCCGAGGCCTCCTGCACGTTCACGGCCGTGGCCGGGGAAAACGTGACGGAAGTGGTGTGCGAAAACGGAACGATTGTGGAAAACTACGGCGACGTGCCCAGTTGCAACATCCCCTGGCCCCCGGGCGGCATCCAGCTCAAATGGTTCCTCGCCGGGTCCGGCCAATGGTCGGCCAGCGAACTGCCGGACATCCGCTCGCAGGGCGAAAGGATTTCCGGGCTGGCCGCGCCCCTTGCGGAGTTCCTGCAGGGCCGGCGTGCCCCGATTGCCACCGCGGAAGAAGGCCGCGACGTGCTGAGGATGGTGTTGGCTTGTTACGAGTCCATGGAA
Organism: Lentisphaerota bacterium; assembly: GCA_012514555.1. Lineage (GTDB taxonomy): Bacteria > Verrucomicrobiota > Kiritimatiellia > JAAZAB01 > JAAZAB01 > JAAZAB01. The sequence continues at coordinate 1,182 of JAAZAB010000528.1, read as the reverse complement.
CAAGGCAAAAGAATCGAGTTCACTTAACGCACAGGAGGAAACCGCTGCCATGAAACGAAAAACCAATCTGCTGCTGGTGGGAATCGACAGCCTCAGGGCGGACCACATGAGCCTTTACGGCTACAGCCGCCTGACAACGCCGCACATGGATAAATTCGCCGCAAGGGGCACGGTCTTCGAAAACACCTTCAGCCCCCATATTCCGACCACGCCCGGATACACCTCGATGTTCACGGGCATGGACGCTTTTGGCATGAACGTGGTCGCATTGCGCCACGAGGGCGGATTGCCCAAGGGCCTCACGACCATCTCCGAAATACTGGGGCGCGAAGGCTACAACACGACATGCGTCGGGTTCAGCGGCAACCCGGCCTCGCGCGGCTTCCAGAAATACATCGATTTCTCCGGCTGGGGCTCGTGGGAAGAGGGCCGCAGCCCGAAGGCTGAAAACCTCAACGCCGTGACCATCCCGGAACTCAAGCGCCTGTCTTCGTCGAAAAAGCCGTTCTTCCTTTTCCTGCGGCACATGGACCCGCACTCGCCGTACCTGCCGCCGCGCCCGTTCGAGCGCATCTTCTACGGCGGCGACGAAATGGACAAGTCGAACCATTCGCTGGACCCCGTCCTCAAGTTCAAGCCCTTCTGCGACTACTTCGCGAGCTGGTTCCCGCCCGGATGCAAGGACAAGGATTACATAATCGCGCAGTATGACGGGGCCGTGGCTTATATGGACGCTTGCATAGCCAACATATTCGAGACCCTCCGGGCGCAGGGCGTGGAGGACGACACTCTCGTCGTGATAGATTCCGACCACGGCGAAACCCTGTACGATCACGACTGCTATTTCGACCACCACGGGCTGTACGACTGCACGCTGCACATACCCCTGGCGTTCGTGCTGCCCGGCAGGGTGCCCGCCGGCCTGCGGTCAAGGGACTTCTGCCACATGAAGGACATCGCGCCAACCATCCTCGACCTCCTTGGAATCAAGACCCGCATCCGCTTCGACGGCCATAGCCTTGAGCCGCTCATGCGCGGCGAGCCGCGAACGCAGGAGCCGGAATACTACATCACCGAGTGCACGTGGATGCGCAAGCACGGGTGGAGGACGCCGGAATGGAAACTGATCCATGCCCTGGAGCCCGACATGCACTTCAAGCCGAAAATCGAGCTCTACAACAT
>JAAZAB010000527.1 GCA_012514555.1 Lentisphaerota bacterium | reverse complement strand
TCCTCAATTCCTCCCGCATTCGGCGCTCCTGCGCCGATGCGGGATGGCGCCGCGAGGCGCATTTCGGAACCACGCCGCTTCGGCGGGGCTCGAAAAAGGCTTGTCAGTTTGCCACGGATGCGGGCGCGTTGGTCGCAGCGCTATACTCCTGTATGCGCAAGACCAAGAAGCCTGCAGACGGGGCAAAATGGCACGCCCTTTTCGAGCGAAATGCGACTCGCCGCCCGCACCACCACAGCACGATTATCCAGAGCGACAACACCATGACACGAATCGCCATATGAGCCTGCTGACACTAAAGGACCTGACCGTGTCCTTCAATACCGACGCCGGCCGCATCAGGGCCGCCGACCGCGTCTCGTTCGACATCCGACCCGGCGAAATGCTCGGGCTCGTCGGCGAATCCGGCTGCGGGAAAACGGTCACCGCCCAGAGCCTGATCCGCCTGCTGCCCATGCCCCCGGCCGGCATAGACTCCGGCTCGGCGCTCTTCAAGGGCCGGGACCTGCTGCGCCTGCCCATAGCGGAATTGCGCCGAATCCGGGGCCGCGAGATCAGCATGATCTTCCAGGACCCCATGACCGCGCTGTCGCCCCTGCACCGGCTCGGGGACCAGCTCTCGGAAACGCTGCGCCTCCACCAGCCCCTCGGCCGCAAGGCGGCATGGCGGCTCGGCGAGGAGTGGCTCGCCAAGGTCGGCATTCCGGACCCGCGCGAGCGCATGCGCTCATGGCCGTTCCAGTGCTCCGGCGGCCAGCGCCAGCGCGTCATGATCGCCATGGCTCTCATGAACGAGCCCGACCTCATACTGGCCGACGAGCCCACAACCGCGCTTGACGTGACCATTCGCGCCCAGATTTTCGAGCTCATGCTGGCAATGAAGGGGCGCCAAACCTCCATCCTGCTCATCACTCACGACATGGGCGTGGTCTGGGAACTGTGCGAGCGCGTAATCGTAATGTACGCTTCGCGCATTGTCGAGGAAGGCCCGGTCCGCGCACTGTTTGACAATCCGCTTCACCCCTACACCCGCGGCCTGCTCAAATCCATTCCGTCGGCGCAGCGCCGGGGCAAACGGCTCGAATTCATTCCGGGCCAGGTCCCCCCGCCCGCCCAGTATCCCAAGGGCTGCCATTTCTCCGACCGCTGCCCCCATGCCTTTGACCGGTGCCGCGCCGAATCCCCGCCCCTGCTCAACCTGCCCGGAGACAGGCGCGCAGCCTGCTTCCTGGCCAAGCCCGCGCCAGCCCAGGACCAGCAATGAAGCCCGACGCAACATCAGCGCAGCCGCCCCTGCTCGAAATCCGGGACCTCCGCACGTGGTTCCCGGTCCGGCGCGGCGTGTTCTCGGCGCGCGCGGGCTGGATCAAGGCCGTGGACGGCGTTTCGCTCGCGCTCGCGCCGCGCGAAACCCTCGGGCTGGTCGGCGAGTCCGGCTGCGGAAAAACCACTCTTGCCCGCACCGTGGCCGATCTCGAACGCGCGCAGGGCGGCGCAATCCGCTTCAAGAACGAAGACCTGCTTCATGCAGACGCCGCCAGGCGCCGCGCGCTGCGACGCAGCATCCAGATGGTATTCCAGGACCCCTACGCGTCGCTCAATCCCCGGATGACGGTGCTGGACCTGGTGACCGAGGGCCTTGTCGAGCACGGGCTGCTCCGCGGCGGCCGCGGGGATGAGGCGGAGCGCCTGCTTGGCGAGGTGGGACTCGGGCCGGACGCCATGCTCCGATATCCGTTCGAGTTCTCCGGCGGCCAGCGCCAGCGCATCTGCCTGGCCCGCGCAATGTCGGTCCGGCCCGAGCTGCTGCTGTGCGACGAGGCTGTCAGCGCCCTTGACGTCTCGGTCCAGGCCCAAGCCCTGAACCTGCTCATGGACTTGCGCGAAAAGCACGCGCTCTCGCTCGTTTTCATCTCCCACGACCTGTCCGTGATCAAGCACGTGTCCGACCGCGTGGTGGTCATGTATCTCGGCCGCGTTGTCGAGGAAGGCCCGGTCGAGGCGATCATGGAGTGTCCGCTGCACCCCTACACGCAGGCGCTCATTTCAGCCGTGCTCATTCCGGGCCGGAAACGCGGCCCGCGCCAAATCCTGCCCGGCGAAATACCCTCGAGCGCCAGCCCGCCGCCCGGCTGCCACTTCCATCCCCGCTGCCCGAAGGCCATGGCCCGCTGCCGCACGGAAGCGCCCGCCGAACGCGCCGTATCCGGATGCCGCGTGCGCTGCCACCTGTACTCAGGTGAAAGCCATAAACAAAATATCCAATAACCAACAAGGAATATCCAATGTCCAAGTGAGCGAGAGATGAGAATGGGCGTATCCAAGTCCAACCATTCACCATGCCCGCGCCCCCCCTGTTTCTTGTTGGATATTGGATTCCTCTTTCCTGATTTTTGCACGGAGTGCCTGATTTTTCACTAAGAACCATCTGAGGCCCCTGATAGGATAGGCTGAACGCAAACCCAGCCACCCCACCAGGAGGTCACCCAGATGGTTACGAGGAATCATGCTG
>JAAZAB010000526.1 GCA_012514555.1 Lentisphaerota bacterium | reverse complement strand
TCGTTGCTCTCGGGCAGGCGGCCCTGCTGCCCGCCAGCCGCGGCGCCCTGAAAAATACGGCATTGGTTTTTGCCTTCGCCCTGTTCACCTCCTGCCTGCTGGCCTTTCTGAAGGAGTGGCTGATGGAAGAGGAATTGCCGGCGGCCGGAAAGCGGTGAAGAGGGGATTTTACGGCCCGGCGACCGAACGGTTTCTTCTGGCGACATGGCGGCAAACGCGATCGGGGCAGGACTGGCGGCTGCCGCATGGAAACTGAACTCCCGCGCCGGGAAAGGCTCGCGCGCCACATGAACGACATTGCGCTCAAAGTGGAAAACGTCTCGAAGGTCTATCGCCTCTACCCGAGCAAGATGGACCGCCTCAAGGAATCGCTTCATCCCTTTCGCCGGAAGTATCACCGCGACTTTTTCGCGCTGGACGGCGTAAGCCTGTCGGTCCGCAAGGGCGAGACCGTGGGAATCATCGGCAAGAACGGTTCGGGCAAGTCCACCATCCTCAAGATAATATCCGGCGTGCTCACGCCCACGGCGGGCAGCGTGGCGGTGAACGGCCGCATATCCGCCATACTGGAGCTTGGCGCCGGGTTCAACCCGGAGCTCACGGGCCGGGAGAATATTTATTTCAGCGGCGCCATCATGGGCTACTCCCGCAGGGAAATGGACGCCCTTGCCGGGGCCATCATCGCCTTTGCGGACATCGGCCTGTTCATAGACCAGCCCGTGAAGACTTATTCCAGCGGAATGTTCGTCCGCCTCGCCTTTGCCGTGGCGATCAACGTGAATCCGGACATACTCATAATTGACGAGGCCCTCGCCGTGGGCGACATCGTGTTCCAGGCCAGGTGTTTCCGCAAGTTCGACGAGTTGCGCGGCGCCGGGAAAACCGTGCTTTTTGTCACGCACGGCCTTGACAGCATCATCCGCTACTGCGACCGCGCCCTCGTGCTGAACGAGGGGCGGACAATCGTGGAAGCTGCGCCGAAAGAGGCCGTGGATGTCTACAAGCGCCTCATGGCGGACTGCCCTGCCCCCGCGGCGCCGGACACCCGGGAGCCGACCGCGGCCGGGACCGCGATCACGCGCTCACCCGGCCGCTTTCGCGACCGCCTTGATGTCAGCCCCGAGGTCCAGTCCTACGGCAACCAGGGCGCGGAAATCGAGGACTTCGCGCTGCTGGACAAGGACGGAAACCCGACCAACAAGCTGATTGCCTTCGAGCCGTTCACGGTTTTCATGAGGGTCCGCTTCCGGAAGACTATCGCCAACCCCATTTTCGCCTTTACGATAAAGGACATCAAGGGGCTTGAAATCACCGGCACCAACACCTTTTTCAAGCATGTTGACACGGGGACATGCCGGGCCGGCGAGATCGTTGAAGCGGCGTTCCGCCAGGACCTCAACATACAGGCCGGGCGCTACGCGCTTTCCCTCGGGTGCACCGGCTTTGAAGGTGACCGCCTTGTTGTGCATCACCGCCTTTACGACGTGGTCCTTTTTGAAGTCATCTCCGACAAGTTAATGGTCGGTTTCTATGACCTCAGCGGCAAGGTCACGGTGCGGAAAGCCGCGGAGACCTGACGAATGCCCGCCACACTGGACATGTCATGCTTCAATGGGAGCGACGGCTACTCGGACGGCGCGGAAATCGAGGAGCGCCTGCTCGAGGCCGTGCGCGCCGGAAAGCCGCCTTCGCTCGAGCCCGGCGAATTCAGCTGGCCCCTTTATTACCACCTCTCGCAAAAGCGCCGGCTCCTCCTGGAATGGTATCCGTTCGAGCCGGGCGCGGCCCTTCTTGAGCTTGGCGCCGGGTGCGGCGCGCTCACGGGTCTTTTCTGCGAGCGAGTCCGGCGCGTTGTGGCCGCGGAGCTGTCCGCAAGCCGCTGCCGGATACTGCACGAGCGCTGGCGCGCCTGCGACAACCTTGAGGTCGTCGCGGGCAACATGCTCGACATCGGGCCGCGCGGCGAATTTGACTATGCAACGCTGATCGGCGTGCTCGAATACGCGCGCAGCTTCGTCAAGACAGGGGCGCCGCATGCCGCCATGCTCGCCGAGGTGCGCCGCCGGCTCAAGCCCGGGGGCCGGCTCCTGCTGGCGCTTGAAAACCGCTTCGGCCTGAAGTACTTTGCCGGCGCCGGGGAGGATCACACCGGCCGGCCCTTTGAAAGCATCGAGTGCTACCCGCTCGACCCGCCGGTCGACACGTTCTCCAAACGCGAGATTGAAACGCTGCTGCTCGAGAGCGGCTTCTCCAATCTCGAATTCCACTACCCCCACCCGGACTACAAGTTCCCCGACGCGGTCTTCTCCGACAGCCGCCTCCCCCAGGGCTTCGAGCTGGGGCCCGCGCCCAACCCGGACCGCAGTCGTATCCGGCTGTTCGACGAGTCCCGCGCCTGGGCGCGGCTCGTTCGCGACGGGATGTTTCCGTGGTTCGCAAACTCGTTCCTCGTGGTGGCGGAAGCACAGCGGGGAGGGCGGAAATGAAAATCCTTTAC
>JAAZAB010000525.1 GCA_012514555.1 Lentisphaerota bacterium | reverse complement strand
CTTCCGCCAGCTTTACCAGTTCAGGCACAGCCTCCTTCGACTGCATCCAGCCAAGCCCGATGATGGACTGGACCCGTATCTTCTCGTCGGCGTCCTTGAGCGCCTTGATTAGCGCGCCGGCGCTCCCCGGAGCCCCGATACGGCCCAGTTCCAACACGGCCTCGCGCCGGACCAGCGCATCGGGCGACGCGCACTTTTCAATCAGGCCCGGCACTGCCGCCAGGTCCGCCTTGCGCTCCAGGGCGGCCTTTTGCGCCCTGGCGTCGGCCACGAGCGGACGAAGTTCGGCGATCGCCTTGTCGGCGCGCTCCGTGCACTCTTTCATCTTTTCACTGGGAAACAGCTTTTCAGCGAGTTCATCGCCGTGGAAAAACAGGACAAGCTGCTTTGGCCCGTCCGTGCCCGTCATCGCGGACTTCATTTTTTTCTTTTCCTCGTCCGTTTTGCCGGGCATCGCCTCGATGCGCTGCGCCACGTTGGACGGGTTGATAAACGGATTGTCGGCCGTCAATTCCGCCATGGACATTCTGCAAACCCGGTTCGAAACGGCATCAATCTCCTTTTTGAAAGCCGAATTCAGCCTGGCCACGGCCTCCTTCAATTTATCGGCTTCCGCCGTGCACCTTTTCAGCGGCTTTCCGGAAAGATATTGGCTCATGAACTCAAGCGTGAACTGGCGGCTTTCAAGGGAAACGGCCAGCCGGTTGCGAACGATTGGCAGCGCGCCGGGCCCTTGATCCGGCCCGCGTTCGTTCAGGGTCCAGTCCAGGAGTTTATCCCGGCGCAGGAAGTCGAAGTCGGCCTCTGCCCGGTTTTCTGCAATCTCAGCCTCGCCGGCTTTCGGCGCGCCTGCCAGCCACTCGATGGATTTTAACAGCACCTGGCGTTCCGTGCCCTGCATGGCATTGGATTTTGCGTCCCCGCCGATGAAGGCGCCGAACGCCAGGTAGCGCCCGCCAAAAACTTCGCCATGGACCCCGACCGGGTCATCCGGGTCGCTGCCGCTGACCGCGAAAACCTTGCCCAGCGGCCCGACCTTGACCACCAGGTGATCCCAGCCGCCGGGGCAAAACGGCTGGTCGATCGCCCTGGCCAGTTCGCTGTCGCCATACCTGGATATGTAAGGGCCGTTGACCCGGTTGTATACCGCGCCGACCTGCGGGAACAGGGGCCTGTTCGCGTTGCGGACGAAGCCGCTGCGAAACGCCCCGGCCAGGATGCCCTTGCCGCCGGCAACAAACCTGACCATGGCGCGCCGCGATTTGAAGTCGAACGGCGCGGCATTCCATCCGCCCGGCAGAAAAAGGACGTCCAGCCCGCCGAGCTTCGCCTCGTCGGACAAATCCTTGCCTGCCAGGATCTCGGTTTGCCAGCCGGCTTCGGCAAGCGTCTTGAGCATCCCGTCGGTAATGCCGGACCTTCCGTCCTTCCACAGGCCGACAGTCCTGCCCCAGCCGGCATTTGCGAAAAGCCCGATTGCCAGCGCCAGTGCCGCCGCGTATTTCATTCCAGGCAAAACCTCTACTCCAACTCAACGACGGCCATGTCGTGAACGTCAAAGTCGCGCAGATTCGCCGCGGCCCCGCCTTCCGCGGCGGTGAACTTGATTTCCGTGCCCGTATCGGGGTAGAAGATGCGCTTCACAGTCTTCCCCTCCGGCGGGTGCACGGTCATTACCGCGCCCTTGACCCCGGCGGATTTCGTGTCGTAGTCGAGCAGGTGCACCATCCACCGGCCCTGCTCCGGCTGCTGCCGGACCGTCACCTCGACCTCCTTCGAGACCCCGGTCACGTCCACGGGCAGCGCCGCCTTCTGCTGGGCCAGGCCGCCCTTGACCATTGCGGCGAGCGCCTCGCGTACGTTCGGCCAGAAGTCCTTGACGCTGGCGTCGTTCTCAAAGCCCGAGCCCACGTAGCAGAGCGCCGGGTAGATCGGCGTCCAGAAATAGCAGAGCCCCTTGTCGAACCTGTTGAGCGTGATCGCCGGATCGCCGTTGGCGAACTCCGCCAATGTCTCGGCAGTGCCCGGCTTGACCTTGTCGTAGCCCAGCGGCATGTCGTATTCGCACTCGGCGCCGGCCGCGAGGCCGGGAAGAGCCCCGTTCGCCTTGACCTTGTAGACGCCGATGGACTTGACCGGCTTGATTTCGCGGTGCACGTGGTTCACCACCGTGGGCAGCATCATTGTCGACTCCACCGGCAAAGGCAGCTTGCCGACCTCGAACATGAGCGAGCCGTTCCTGGCTGCATCCGCCACCCCGGCAAAGCCCGCGTACTTGACGCCGAACACGTCGGCGAGCATGTAATCGGAGCGGACCTTGTCCGCCTGGTCGAACAGCGATACCGTTCCGCCTGCCACGAGCACGCCGCCCTGCCTCACCCAATCGCGGATCAGCTCCGCCTGGCCGTCGTTCAGAAGCCGGGATTCCAGCGTCACGATCACCCGGTATTTCGCCAGCTTCTCCGCGCTCAGCGACTCTGTCCATATCACGTCCGCCGGGACCTGGGACTGCGCCAGCGCGGTCCACAAGGCGGCCTGCTGCTGGTACCAGCGGAAGCCGAGCGGGCTCTGGTTCTGGTACT
>JAAZAB010000524.1 GCA_012514555.1 Lentisphaerota bacterium | reverse complement strand
TGCCTTCCGGGCCTTTATGTATCAAATACTCCGGCCTCGTCTGCCCAAGGCGGCGGCGCCGCCGTTTGCGGGTACAGGCCGTGCCGTCTCAGTTATCGTCTTCGCCGTGAGTCAGGAATTCGCGGCGTTCGTGCTCCATGACGGCCGCGATCACTTCCTCGCCGGCTTTGGCATTCCGACAGGTCTTGACGCACGCCTCATCCCGGAGCAGGGTCGCGATGCGCCCCATCAGGTGAAGGTGCAGTTCAATGCTTTGACTGCACTGGAAAAAGAACAGGTGGACTTTCTTCTTGTCGACGGCGCCGAAGTCAAGGCCTTTGGCGGAACGGCCAACGATGACGCAACCCGGCGCCCGGAGAGTGGTGATCGGGTCGCGCGGGTGCGGAACCGCCAGGCCATTGCCGACGCCAGTGCTGATGATCTTTTCCCGGGCCAGGCACTTCTCCCGAAGGTCGTTGAGGTCAAGGACCAGGTTGTTGAAAAGCAACGGCGGCGTCAGCTCCTCAATGACACCCTCGACCGTCGTCGCCTTCAAGTCAAGCAGAATACGCTCCGGGGTCAGCAGCCGACTGACCGGAATCTGAATCTGAGTCTGCACCAGATCATGCAGCGGAACGTCCTCTTCGTCGGCATGACGGGCGCCCGGAAAGAAAACATTGTCAATCTGCCCACCGTTGAATCGCCATTGACCGCCAATCTTGACGCCCTGGATCTGACCCGTCTTCAACATGCGCAGGATGGTGCGCTCATTGACTCGCAAGTGTTCGGCTAGTTCTTTCAGGGTTAAAATCATCAGTAACTCTCCCTTTTGGTATAATTTGACAAGAATTGACAAAACATGACAAGTAATGATTATTATGACATGTCTAAGATAATAATTGTTGAACCGGAAAAATCAAGCCGCCATTCGGGTTTTTTATGTTTTTTCAAGGAGTCGTCCGACCTTGCGCAGAAGTGTTTTTGACAAGCGCAACGGCATGGTCATAGGACGGATGGGACGGCAAACAGGGGACAAGGGGCGGTGGAAACAGGACGCCAAGGACGGAATTTGTTTTCACCGGCAAAAGGAGTATTGAGCCTGCGTGTTCCATGCGTTCCGGCCGATATGCCACCGCCAAAGTGAGGACATGCGGTTTTTCCTGGCCGCCGGGTGGCTGCCTGACCGCGCTCGATGCCGGCCAGAGCCATTCGGCGGCGGTCAGGCTTGGGGTCGCGCCTTCGCGGCTTGAATGGGCTCACAGCTTCTGGTTTTCGAGCAGCTGCCGTCTGATCCAGCCATTGTCCAAAGGGTCTTTGACATCGGCCATCCACTGGTGGAGACGCCGCCTCATCGTGGCCAGGATTTCCCTGGCGTCGCCATGTGCGGCGCGGTTGACGAGTTCAGCCGGGTCGTCCAGCAGGTCGTAAAGCTCATCGCGGTCGGTGGCGTTCCAGACATACTTCCAGCGCCTCGTCCGGACCATTCTCTGCGTGAACAGTCCGAATTGGTTGCCATGATACATGGCCAGCACATCCTGGCGCTGTGGCCTCGGCTGGCCACGCAGGGCCGGGACCAGGGAGGTGCCCTGGAACGACTCCGGCACATCCTTCCCTGCCAGCTCGCAGAGCGTCGCCGCCAGGTCAATGGTGTGGATGACCAAGTCGTCCAGGACGGTTCCCGGGGTCGCGACCCCGGGCCAGCGGACGATGAGGGGAACCCGGACCACGTCCTCATACATCACATAGTGCTTGTCGAACATGCGATGGCCGCCGCAGAGATCCCCATGGTCGCAGGTGTAGATGACGACGGTGTTCCGGTCAAGGCCCAGCCGCTGCAGCTCGGCGGTGATTCGCCCGACCTGGCTGTCCAGCAGGGAGATTTCCCCCAGGTACTGGGCGACCAGGGGCGACCAGTCCTTCCAGGTCCAGTCGGCAATGCCCCAGGAACGCAGCTGCTGGCTCTGGATATACGGCTTGTCGCGGAAGTCCTCGGCAAAGCTGGGCCAGGGGGGGAGCCGCGCCTGGTCGTACATGTCGGCAAAAGGCCTGGGGACGACATTGGGCAGGTGCGGCTCACTCGGGTCCCAGCGGATCAGGAACGGCTCACCCGGCGAAGATGCGGCCTGGCGCAGGGCGCCGATGACATGACCGGCGCCCCAGGCCAGGCGCGACTGCTCGGGGGAAATGGACTCATCGCAGCCGTAGAATGGGATGCCG
>JAAZAB010000523.1 GCA_012514555.1 Lentisphaerota bacterium | reverse complement strand
TTCCCGGTAGGCCCCGGCGACGGGCCGGTGCTGCGTGACGGATGCGTTTTCAAGGTGCATTAGGAACTCCAGGGCAAGACTGGCGAAATAGTATGGGATTGCCCCGCAATCGGTCAAGCTGGATTGCGGCCCGGGAAAAATATCTTGATTCAGAGGGCTGGTTATGCCAGAAAGAGGCATGGAGAAGACAGCGTTGGAAAAACCGGGGCCGCACCGCCAGTTGAGCGTATATTCATGAGCCAGCGAACAGGGATACTTGGCGGCACGTTCAATCCCGTGCACATAGGCCACCTGATAATGGCCCAGGACGCCATGGAAGCCTTTGAGCTTTCCAAGGTGCTCTTTCTGCCGTGCGCCTGGCCTCCGCACAAGGACGCCTCCGCGCTTGCGCCGGTTTCAGACCGCGTGGCAATGATCGAGCTTGCCATCAAGGAGAACCGGGATTTCGAGCTGTGCGACTTGGAGATAAAGCGGGGCGGCAGTTCATACACGGTTGACACCGTTCGCGAACTCTTGAGGCAGTCGCCCGGCGCGGAGTTCTTCTTCATAATCGGGTCGGACACCCTCCCCGAGCTGCACTCGTGGAAGGAAATAGGGGAGCTGCTGGGGCTTTGCCGCATCGTGACGGTTGCGCGGCCGGGCGCCGATTTGCGGAACCTGTCCGGCGCGGACCTGCGCTTGCCCGAGGCCGCCGCCCGGCGCCTGCTGGACGACGTTGTTTCCGGGCACGGCGTGGACATATCATCCTCGGACATACGCTACAGGGCGGCGGAAGGCATGCGCATCACTTACTTGACGCCGCCCGGCGTTGAGATGCACATAGCCGAACACGGACTCTACGGCAGGCTGTGACAGGAGCTTATGCTTAAAACATCAGATGCGCGTTCCATGCTTTTTGACGCGGCCGCGGCGCTTTCCGGCAAGAAAGGCGCGGACCTGGCCGCATACGACCTCAGGAACATATCGAGCCTGGCGGATTACGCCCTTGTTGCCACGGGCATGAACGGGCCGCATTTGAAGGCCCTGGCCAACGAGGCGCGATTGGCGATGAAGGCGCTGAATGCCCCCTGCCTGGGCCAGTCGGGGGAGCCCGACAGCGGCTGGATAGTTTCGGATTACCTTGACCTGGTCGTGCACGTGATGCTCAAGGACACCCGGGCATACTACGATTTGGACAGCCTCTGGGCCAAGGCGCCGCGCGTAGAGCTGCCGGCCGGCTAGATGGCCAAGCCGTGCAGTATCAGAAGCTCCCTGTCCAGCGCGTTCATCCTTGCGTCGCCGTCGCTGACGCGCAGGTCCTCGATCGCGAACAGCTCGTCATGAAGAAACGAAAGCATCAATTCGCTTTCGTCCTCAACGACCATTAGGTTCTTTTCAGGCGGAAGCGGCGTGCGCGCGGAAGCCGCCATTCCGGGTTTCAAGTCCGCCTGCGCATTCGGCGCCATGGCTTGGGTTGGTGGCAGCGCTTTTCCGCCGTTCACGCCAGGCGCCAGCAGGACCCCGAGCGTCCATACGGCGGACCCGAGCGCGACGGCGATCGACGCGGCGAGCGCGAGCTTGCGGAGCGGGGTCCATTCCGGCGCGGCGAAAGAAGTTTGGGCTTGGCGCCCGGGTCCGGGCAGGCTCGCGCGGCGCTTGATGCTCGCCAGCGTTTCCCGCGCCGGCGCCCCGCTTCTCAGCGCGCGCCGGGCTGCATCGGCCATGGCCGCCGATTCCTCGCCGAAGCGGCGGCATTCGGGGCATGCGTCAAGGTGCGCTTGCAGGGCCATCTGCCGTGCGCCCGGCAGCTCCCCGGACTGGCTGAGGAGCAGGTCGTTTTGGAACTCTCCGCAATTCATGGCGTCACCTCCGAAGACATTCCCAGCCCGGCCAGTTTCGCCCTGAGTTTGGCCAGGGCATATTGCATGCGGGCCAACGCCGTGTTGATGGATACGCCCTGTATGGCCGCGATTTCCTTGAACGGCAATTCCGCCTCGACCCGCATGAGGAACACTTCCTTTTGCTCTCCGGGCAGACTTTCCACGGCATCGCGGATGCGCGCCGCAATCTCGACCGCGGCCAGGGCGTC
>JAAZAB010000522.1 GCA_012514555.1 Lentisphaerota bacterium | reverse complement strand
GACCGGGACGGCCGCGCTCCCAGGGGCTGCGAAATCGCGCAACGCCGTGGCGCGCTACAGAAGAGGCAAGCGCGTTCCCTCTGGAGAACGGACGGCCCCGGCCGCCGGAGAACAGATTGTCTGTCCCCATGGCCTGACCAATCGCAAAATCCGGGCTCGATTCTGGTTGTGGCGTGCGGCGCGCTCCTGTATCCTCCCGTTCTCGCGCGTGATGAATCCGCTTTGAGTTCCGGGCCGCGGCGGCCGGGAAGAATTGCCATGAAAGAAAACGGTTTTGTGAGAGTCAGGCTTGAAGCCGCGGAAACCCCGCTGGCCGGGAAGATTCTCGAGATACTCGGCCGGAAGCTTCTGGAGCGGACCGGGCTGAAGCTGAAGCCGGCGGGCAGGGAGGCGCCGGACATTGCGCTCGGCATTGAGGACGGGATCGGCGAGGAGGGATATCGCATCGAGACCGGGCCGGGCGGCATGGTGCGCGTGGCGGGCAACGACGGGCGCGGGCTGCTGTACGGGGTAGGGCGGCTGTTGCGCGACGCGCGCCTGGCTCCGGGCCGCTTCGAGCCGGGCGCATGGCGAGGGGCATCGGCGCCCCGGCTCAAGGTGCGCGGCATTTACTTTGCGACGCATTTTGGGAATTTCCACGATCTGGCGCCGATGGCGGAGATTGTCCGGTACATCGAGGAGCTTGCGCTGTGGGGCTGCAACATGCTCTCCGTGTGGTTTGACATGCACCATTTCACGGGCATTGGCGACCCGGCAGCGCAGCGCGCGATTGACCGCCTACACGGCATGCTGAAGGCCGCGAACAGTGTTGGGATGGGCGCTTCGCTCGGCGGGCTCGCCAACGAGGCTTACAGCACGAGCCCGGAGAGGCTGCGGGCCGAGCCCGCGCCGCACCACTACCATGTGGAGATCTGCCCTTCAAAGCCGGGCGGCATGGAATTGATCATGACATGGCGCAGGGAGATGCTCGCCGCATTTTCGGATTTGGACGTGCGCTACTTCTGGATATGGCCCTACGACCAGGGCGGGTGCATGTGCAGGGATTGCTCGCCCTGGGGCGGCAACGGTTTTGTGCGCACCGCCGAACCAATGGCGCGCCTGATCAGGGAGGCTTTCCCCGGCGCGAAGATCGTGGTGTCAACCTGGGAGTTCGGCTACTGGCACGGCGATGCCGAGTGGGACCAATTCTACCGGGCCGTTGCCGGCCGGCCGGACTGGATCGATTACATCCTGTCCGAGGGGCACGGCGATTTTCCGCCGTACGTGCTGAAGCATGGCAAGCCGGGCGGCTATCCTCTCCTCAATTTTCCGGAGATAAGCATGCATGGCATGTCGCCCTGGGGCGGGTTTGGCGCCAACCTGCAGCCCGCGCGGCTGCAAAAGGTTTGGGATGCCTGCCGCGGCATGCTCGCCGGGGGATTCCCTTATTCGGAGGGCATTTTCGAGGACCTGAACAAGGTTGTCTGCCTCCAGCTCTACTGGGACGGCGATCGCAGGGCGGAAGACATTGTGAAAGAATATGCGGCCGCCGAGTTTGCGCCGGAGGCCGCCGGGCTCGTGACGCAGGCGGTTATGCGGCTGGAGCGGAACATGAGCCATGACCTGGCCACGGAATGGAAGGAAACCCTTGCCGGCGCTCATGCGGACAAACCTTTCTACCATCTCAATTCATGTTCAGAGCCGGACGAGTGCCTGGACCTGCTGGGCCGGGCCGAGTCCTCCATGGATGAGGCGGCGCGAAAGTCCTGGCGCTGGCGGGTGCTGAAGATCAGGGCCGAGCTGGATTCCGAGCTTGCCCGGACCGGCGGCGCGGCGTCGGATCGCGCGGATGTCCTTTTCCGGGAGCTGGCCGCGATATATCACGCTGACAGCGCGCGGAGCCGTCTCTCCGTGATGCCTCCCGGCCGCGCCGCGCTGCGCGCCATGAGCGGGCAAGGCTGATAAGGCGGGATCGGCGCCGGCGCCGGTCAGGATGCAACGGGCAACCGGGAATACAATGTTGAAATTCAACTTTGACGCTCGCCGCCGCGCCGCCAATTGGATTCTGGCCGTTCTCTTCCTCGCCGGCGCGCCCCTGCTCGCGCACTTCCTTTACTCGTGGATGGGGTTCAATCCCACGGATGACGGCTTTACGCTTGCATACAGCCGGCGGATTCTGGACGGCCAGATTCCGCACCTTGACTTCATCACCATACGCCCTTTTCTTTCACCCGTCCTGCACATGCCCGAGGCCGCCTGGGCGGGCGACCACATGCTCATGGCGTCGCGGCTTGTCGTCTGGGTCCAGTTCGCCTGCATAGCCTGGATATGGGCCCGCATGATCAACCGCATGCATGGCCGGCCGCTCGGCTCTCCGGCATGTTTCGCCGCCGCGGTGATCTGCCTGGCTTTTTCGGCCAACACCTGGCCGATAATGGCATGGCACACGGTTGACGGCCTGTTCCTTGCCTCGCTGGGCCTGGCCATTTGCACGGGCGAACGGGAGCGGCTGAAGGCTGCGGGGTACGCGCTGATCGCCAGCGCGTACTTGTGCAAGCAGAGCTTCCTGTTCGCGGCGCCCCTGGCCCTTGTCATCCTCGGCGATTGGCGGAAAACGCGCAATTGGCTGGCGATCCTTGCGCCCGGCGCCGTATACTTGGTGTACCTGCGGCTCACGGGCGCGCTGGACGACGCCATGATCCAGTTCAACGCGCACACCGTGCTCAAGCCCATTCTCGACCGCTACTGGGCGTCCCTGACGCCCTGGTTCCTGCTCGGCTACCTGGCGCTGCGCCTGATCCATCGCCGGCCGGAGATCGGGCTGCTGCAAAGCCATCCGAAAATCCAGTCCTGGATCGGCGCGGGGCTGATCTGCGCCCTGCCGCTCTACGACAAGCTGAGCTTCCTGTTCAATGGCAGGCCGGGCGCCATGCCGCACACAATCTTCTGGGTGGTTGCCGGCTCGGCCCTGTATTATGCCGTTGACGGCCGCAATTCCGGCCACGGCCGGCTTGCAGGGCGGGTTTCGTTCCTGGCTCTGCTCCTGGCCTTCTGCGTCTCGGTCTCCGTCGGCGCGGCAAATCCGTCACTGATGGGCGGGCCGCTTTTCCTCATTCTGCTCGTCAATTCCCTGGAGGTCGTCGGCATGCCCGCGATCAGGACCGCCCTTGTGCTGGTCCTGGCGGGCTTTGTGGCTTTCGGCTTCAACAGGAGCCGCCACATGCACGTCTACATGGAGCAGCCCGCCGCGAGCCTGACCTGCAAGCTGGACGGCGTGTTCCATGGCGCCCGCGGGGTCAGGACAAATCCCAATACCTTCGCCTTTCTCGAAGATCTGCAGAAAGCCGTGGCGCTGGCCCGGCAGGACCCCTGGCCCCATGCCATTGTGCCGGACATCCCAGGCTACTGGGCCTCCTCCGTTCAGCGGAATCCCCTGCCGATTGACTGGGCCAAGAACACCGAGTTGAACACCGTCGCCCTGCTCAGCCGCGTGCAGGATTCGCTGGATTCGCAAGGAGGCCGCCTGACAGTCATCGTCCAGAAGGTCGAAGCCTTTCCCCTGCGCTACGGATTCAAGCCGCTGCGGGACCCTGAAAAGTTCGCCGTGGCGCATTACGTCCGCACCCATGCCGTGAAGCGCGGGGAAACAAAGTATTTCGAATTGTACCGGTAGCGTTTTTGGGAGCCTGAAAGCCTGGTTGCAGCAACTCAAGCAGTCTCTATCCTGTCTGTCTGGGGAGCAACGTATGGTTCAACACATGCGCTTTTTCAGTCAATCCGGGCCAAGGCATATTGCCGCGTTTGCGTTTTTGACGCTCGCTCCGCTTTTCGCGCACCTGTTGTGCTCGGCGGCGGGCTTCAATCCCGCCCATGACGGCGCCGTGCTGGCCGCTGCCCGGCGCCTGCTTGAGGGCCAGGCGCCGCACCGCGATTTCATCTGCCTTCACCCGGCCCTGTCGCCCCTGCTTCACGCGCCGATCCTGCTGCTGGGCGGAGAGCATGTCCTTCTGCTGGCCCGCCTGTTCGCCTGGTTTCAGCTTGCCGCCATTGCCTGGGCCTGGGCGGCGCTGACCGACCGCCTGCTGAAAGGCTTCTTCAACCTGCCGGGGCTCGTGGCGCTGGCGGTGTTGGGCATGGCGTTTTCGGCCGCATCGTTCCCGGCAATGGCATGGCATGCGCTCAACGGCCTGTTTCTTGCCGCCCTCGGCCTGGCGCTCTGCCTTGGCGGCAGGCCGGCCCTGAAAATCGGCGGCTACATTCTCTGCGGCTGCGCGGTTTTGTGCAAGCCCAGCTTTGCCGTCTTCGCGCCAGTCGTCCTGCTCACAACGGATGACTGGCGCAGGGCGAAATACTGGCTGGCCTCCGCGCTGCCGGGCATCGCGTACCTGCTCTTCCTCGCGTCTTCCGGGGCACTGCCCGAGGCCGCCGCCCAGATGTTTCCCTGGCCAGTCGTCCGCGCGAGCCTGCGCGCGTCCCGGTTCAGGTTGGGCATCTACATTGCGGCCGGCTATTTCGGCATGCGCCTGATATATGGCGCGCCGGTCTTCGCGCCCGCGCGGCGCCTGCCATGGCTGAATCCCGGGTTGGGCTGGGCCATCATTTTCGCCGCGCCGCTGGTTCCGAATTTCATCGCGCTCTTCGGCGGCGCGCGTTACGACTACACCCTGACCCTGTTCTGGGCCCTCGCGGGCGCGGGCCTGTATTTCGGCATGGAAGCTGATGGGCGCCGGCTCGTGTTCGGCCGGATGGCCGGTTGGGCGATCGCCCTGGCCTGGGCGGCCGCAGTCACGCCTTTCAGGGTGTCCCCGGCCGTCTGCGGAGGAATCCTTCTGGCGTCCCTGACCGTTATGGGCCTGGCAATCGTGAACAGCACAGCCGTCCGCGCCCTTGTCCTGGCCATTCTGGCCGGAGCTGCGATGCTCGGCTTCGATCATGGCCGCCGGCTCACGGCCGCCCGGGAAATTCCGGCCGGGTCGCCGGCATATCCGATGGACGAAGTATATCCCGGCGCCCGGGGCATATACGCGGGCGCCAACACGCACGCGTTTGCGGCCGACTTGCAGGCAGCTGTCGCGCTGGCCGGACAGTGGCCCCGGCCTTATGCCATCATCCCTGATTGCCCCGGCTACTGGGCAGCGTCCGGGCAGGCCAACCCGCTGCCGTTTGACGGGCTGCGCGAGATCGAATATTACAATCCCGCCCTTGCGGACGGCGCGATTGAAGCGATGGCGGCGCTGCGCCCGAATGTGACCATCCTGGTTCAAACCGCGGACGCAAGCCGGCTGGGCTCCACCAACGATATCCCGATGCCCGGCCGCCGCCGCAGCCGCGCCGCGCGCGCCATCCGCGGCGGGCGCTCCGGCTTCAGCAAGATCGGAGAAACCCTGTTTTTTGAACTGTATGAATGAGCCTCTTTCATCCCGCAAAATCCGGGTTCATGGCTGCCTGACGCAGATGAGCGCCCGTTCCGTTGCGCGCGACTGTTCTTGACTCGCGGCCGGATAGCCTCCATATTACAGGGCTCTGTGTGGAACATTCTGGAGGATTGACCCGATGCACGTGCCCCTGTTGGATTTGAAGGCCCAGTATGCCGCGATCCGTTCGGAAATCCGGCCTGTCCTGGACGAAGTCTGCGAGTCGCAATACTTCATCATGGGCCCGAAAGTTGAGGCGTTCGAGAGGAATGCCGCCGCCTATTGCGGCGCGCGCGAAGCGATCGGGCTGTCCTCCGGGACCGACGCGATCCTCGCGGCTCTCATGGCGCTGGACGTCGGGCCCGGCGACGCGGTTTTGACCACGCCCTATACCTTTTTCGCCACGGCCGGTTCGATTGCCCGGTTGGGCGCGGTTCCCCTGTTTGCCGACATTGATCCGGCCACTTTCAACATGGACCCGCGAGCCGCCCGCAAGGTTCTCGAAAACCCGCCCGCGCGATTCAGGGATCGCAGGGTCAAGGTCATTCTCCCGGTCCACCTCTACGGCCAGAGCGCGGACATGCGCTTGTTTCTTGACCTTGCGGCCGAGTTCAAGTGCCGGATCGTCGAGGATGCCTGCCAGGCGATAGGCGCGGAATACCCGGCCGACGGCGGCGCCCGCAAGGTCGGCGCCATGGGAGACATCGGATGCTTCAGCTTCTTTCCCTCGAAAAACCTGGGCTGCTTCGGAGACGGCGGCATGGCGGTGACCAGCGACGCCGCGCTCGCCGCCAGGCTCAGGGTCATAAGGGCGCACGGGTCCTCGAAAAAGTATTTTCACGAGATAGTGGGCGGCAACTTCCGCCTCGACGCGCTCCAGGCGGCCGTCCTTGATGTGAAGCTGAGGCATCTCGACGCGTGGCACGCCGCGCGCCGCGCCAATGCGGCCTTTTATGACAGCGCCTTCAAAGGCACCCCCGTGCGCGCGCCAAAAATGGCGTACGCCGGCTGCAATCTCCGCCAGCCCCACATATATAACCAGTACGTTGTCCGCGTGCCGGGCCGGGACAGGGTTCGCGAATCCCTGGTCAAGGCCGGGATCGGCTGCGAAGTCTATTATCCGCTGTCGCTGCACATGCAGGAATGCTTCCGTTACCTGGAGTACCGACTGGGCGACTTCCCGGAAAGCGAGCGCGCCGCGCTCGAGACGCTGGCATTGCCGATATACCCGGAATTGACCGATCCGATGAAGCAGGCGGTGGTTGACGCGCTCCTTGCGGGCATGCGATAGCCGGACATTCCCGCGTCCGCGGCAATGCTGAAACAGGGCGGGCGGGCCGCGGCCGGCCTGATGCCGGCGCAGCCTGCTATTTTAAGCCGTCGCTCCCGGCAGGGCGCCCGCGGGGCCTCGAGGCAGGCGCGATACTGGATATGCCATGAACGAAGCGACAGCAAACAAACCGCCGCGCCACGTTGCGATCATAATGGACGGCAACGGGCGCTGGGCGAAACAGCGGGGCCTGCCCCGGATCGAGGGGCACAGGGCCGGCGCGGACTCGGTTCGCGCCGTCGTGCGCGCCTGCCGGGAATCCGGCGTGCAATACCTGACGCTGTTCGCGTTCAGCACCGAGAACTGGGTCAGGCCGCAGGACGAGGTGAACGGGCTGATGACCCTGCTGCTGACTTTCCTGCGCAGCCGGGAGCGCGAACTGCACGAGAACGAGGTGCGCCTGCGAACCATCGGCGACCTGTCCGCGCTGCCGGGCGCCGTGCGCAGGGAGTTGGACCGCGTAATTGAGTCCACCCGCCCGCACGGGCGCGGGCAGCTGATCCTGGCGCTCAATTACGGCGGCCGCGCGGAGCTGGTCCGCGCCGCGCGCGGCATCGCCCGGGAGGCGCGCGCCGGCGTTCTAGATCCCGAGGCGATAACCGAGGCGAGCATATCCGGGCATCTTGACCTGCCGGATGTGCCGGACCCGGATTTGCTGATCCGGACCAGCGGGGAGCAGCGCCTCAGCAATTTCCTGCTCTGGCAGCTTTCGTACGCGGAATTCCTGTTCACGCCAGTGCTGTGGCCGGACTTCCGGGAGAAGGAATTTCACGAGGCGATCGCCGAATTCGAACGGCGCAAACGCCGCTTCGGGGATGTGAAGTGACATGCGGGAGATGACCACGCGGACATTGACCGGCCTTGTGATCGGGGCATCCGTGCTCCTGGCGCTGTTCCGCATACCGCCGATGGGCGGCTGCATCCTGCTCTGCGCGATGGCATGCCTGGGCGCGCTAGAGTTCTACGGCCTTCTCGACAGCGCGGGCATTCCCAGCTTCCGGCATTTGGGCGCGGCCTGCGGCGTCGCTCTTGTCGCGGCAACCTGGTGGACGCTTGTCAAAACGCCGAATTCGCGGTTCAATTCCTTCGAGATCGAGCAGTACGTGCTGTTCGGGACCATCGTCGCGGTCCTCGCGCGCCTGTTTCCCCAGAAGCTCAACCGGCAGCCCATGGCCACGGTTGCGTGCACGCTGCTCGGGTTCCTGTATGTCCCGGTGCTGTTCAATTACTTTTCCAGGCTGGCATTCACCTGGAAGCCGGACATCGGGCCCGGCGACTGGTTCCGGCCCGCATATCCGCTGGTGTTCTTCCTGATTTTCGTGGTCAAGATCGCCGACATAGGGGCTTACTTCATAGGCAGCCGCTTCGGCAGGCACAAGCTGATACCCCGCATTTCCCCGGGCAAGACCTGGGAGGGCTTCATCGGCGGGATCGCCGCGGGCACGGCCGCAGGCGCGCTGTTTTACATCGCCGCCCCGTCCTGGCTCAACTGCGTCCGGATGAACCTTTTTCACGCCGTTTTTCTCGGGTTCGGCCTTTCGCTCGTCGGAACGGTCGGGGACCTGACGGAATCCCTTCTGAAGCGCTCCGCGGGCGCCAAGGATTCCGGCCACTTCATCCCCGGCATGGGCGGCGTGCTCGACGTCATTGACAGCCTGTTGTTCGCCGCGCCCGCCATGTACATATACGTCCGCGTCTTCCTTGCGCCATGACTAAAAAACGCATTGTCATTCTCGGCAGCACCGGCTCCATCGGCGAGAGCGCGCTCAAGGTCGTGGAGCAGCTGCACGACCGTCTCGAAGTCGCCGGGCTCGCCGCGCGCCGCAGCACCGGCCGGCTTTTCGAACAGGCCGCGAGGTTTGGCGCGCGGACCGTTGCCGTGGCAGATCCCGCCTCCGCCGCCGAGGCCGCGGCCCGCGTTCCGGCCGGAATGAAAATGCTCTCGGGCCCGGAGGGCGTTGAAGAGCTTGCGGCCATGGACGGCGCGGACATCGTGCTTGCCGCCACGGTGGGCATGTCGGGGCTCAAGCCTGTCCTTGCCGCACTCGGCCGGGGCCGGGACGTGGCTCTGGCGACCAAGGAGGTGCTGGTTGCCGCCGGCGAGCTGGTCATCGGCGAGAGCGCGCGGACCGGCGCCCGGCTCATT
>JAAZAB010000521.1 GCA_012514555.1 Lentisphaerota bacterium | reverse complement strand
GAATTGCCGTGCATTATGATGCGGCCGCCCAGGCACAGGTGACCCCCCGGCCGGATGTTGTTATTTCAACAAAAAAAGGAGCGGGCTACCCCGTCGGCAATGCTGGCCAGATGGGCACGCTGCATTTCACGAACACCTATTTTCTGCAGTCGGCGATCAAGCTGTCGGGCTATCTGTTTTTTAACGAGGGCACGGCCTGGGGCACGGACTCGCTGACTGTCAGCAATATGGATGTGGCGTTTCCGGTGAACTTTGCCTTGACGGTGACCAGTAACCTGACGGTGCGCGACGGCGGCAACTTGACATTGAGGGACGCTATAGACGGATCAAATTCCTTTCAAGCGCGGAATCTTATGCTCACCAATGGAATCCTGAGCGTATCGAATTATACCGGCGTCAGTTTTCAACAGGATGTCAGCGTGAGCGGTGCGGGCGGGGCGCTCAATGTGTGGGCAAGCCCGTTGGATATTGGGCAAGACCTTGCAATCAACGGCGGTACGATGCGTTATTCCTTTGTGTCCACCAATCCGCATTCACTGCATTTCGGCGGGAACCTAGAGTTGACCAACGGCGCGGCGTTGCATTTATATGCCGGGCCGACGAACAGCATTGCCGGCTCTTTTCACGGCGGGCTGTTGGACCTGTCGGGGAAAAACCTCGTGATTCCGACCAACTGCGTGCTTTACCCTTACTCCAATCCGACGAACGGCGGCTCAATCAAAATGGCCGTGAACAATTTGACCGTGGGTGCCGGTGGTTCGATCAACGCGAATGGCCTAGGATATAAGGGCGGAGACTCGCGCTCTCAATACAAAGGGTATGGCACCGGCGGCAGCGCCCCGCGCGGGGGCGGCGGTTACGGCGGACAAGGCGGAAAAAGTGGGGGCGCGCCTTACGGGACCGTTGCGGGGCCAATGTATCCCGGCAGTGGCGGCGGTGGTTTTAGTACTTACGCCTATGTCGGTGGAAACGCCGGCGGGTTGGTTCACGTTGAGGCAACCGGCGCAATTACGTTGGATGGCAAGATATTCGTCAATGGCTTATCGGGTGATAGCTATTGCGGCGGCGGGTCCGGCGGCGGCGTGTTGCTGGTGTGCCGGACATTTTCGGGCAATGGATCAATCTATGCCAAGGGCGGACATTATAGCAACGCCAACTGTGGCGGCGGCGGCGGCGGACGAATTGCGATCTGGACGAAGGTAACAGGCGAGATCTATCAGCGGGTATGGAATGGACTTATGCCTGGATCCGTTGCTATATCGACGAATACACTGCCTGCGGCTTTTACCGGTTCGTTTGGAAACTCCGTTTTCCTTGATGGTGGTTTAGGAAGTGCGACCGCCTATAACGGCCAGCCAGGAACCTTTCGCTGGCTGGATTATTCGGGGAACGGAACGATCATTATGGTTCACTAGCATCCCAGAGGCACGCCGCGGACGGCTTGGTACTACGCGCTTACGCGCTCCCCTCTGAGTACAGTGGTCGAAGTGTCAGGCACAAAAACAGCAAACAAGAGCTTTTTCAGTTCAAACAAATAAAGGTGTAATGCAGCATGCCCAAAGAACAAAAAGTATTCACGAAGGGGAGGCTGACGTTGCCTGCCCCCCCGGACTTCCGTTACCTTCCGGCCCCGGCCTTGTCGCCCCAGCCGGGGTGCCCTTGGGCGGAAACCATGGTTCTGAATCCCGCGATCGTCAAGGACCTGGAATCCAACGCCCTGCATATGCTGTTCCGCGCCTCGGGACCCTTTCCCGGGAAGAAGGCGCGACCCGAGTGCGAGGATCCCTATCCCATCTTTCTGGGCTACGCCCGGAGCGACGATCTTGGCAAGACGTGGGTGGCGGACTTCTCCCGGCCGGCGCTGGCGCCCGCTCTGGAATATGAGATGCCCAGGATCTATGCGGTCGATGACGAAGGCCGCAAAGTGGTCAACTATGCGAACGGCTGCATCGAAGATCCGCGCGTTTTCGAGATCGAGGGCGTCTGGTATATGAGCGTGGCCTGCCGCATGTTCCCGCCCGGCCCCTACTGGAAACCGCGGACGGCTTCCTCCAACCAGCCCGACTGGGCCGGCACCCCGGCGAACCCCTTTGGCAAGGCCGCTTCGTGGAACGATACCACGACCGTGCTTTACCGGCTGCATCTGGACCGCCTGATCCGGAAGGACTATGACCACGCGTTCGTTTACGTCGGTCCCCTCACCGATCCGGAGGTGGACGACAACCGCGATGCGTTCCTGTTTCCGGAACGGATGAACATTGACGGCGTTCTGCAGTATGTCCTGATCCATCGACCTCGTAATCCTTCGAGCTGCCAGGCCGGGGAGGGGCACGACAAGCCCTCGATCATGCTGGCCGCCGCACCGGGCCTCAAGGATTTTGTGACCTCCAAGGCGCGTCATCATTTCCTGGCAGCCGGCCTTTTCGATTGGGAGGGCGAACGCATCGGCGCAAGCTGGCCGCCGATCAAGATCGGAGACCGCGAATGGCTGATGCAGGTGCACGGGAAGACCTATCCGGGCTTTGGCTATTCGCAGTCCTTTGTTATTCTGAAACAGCGCGAAAGAGACTTTCCCGAGATCCGCCATCGGTGTTCCGAACGGCTGATGTACGTTCGGCAAGCGTGGGAAAGGCCCGGGATTTTCGATGTTCCGTGTTTGTTCACCACGGGCGGAGTGGTGGTGGGCGATACGCTCATCATCAGCTATGGCGCGGCGGATCAGAAGGTCGGCATCGCCTGGGTGAGTCTCACGGATGTGGTTCGCTATGTCCGGTCCTTCGATGCGCAAGGACAACGCACGGCTCCTGAGGGGCAGGAAAGGGATGGAAGAGAATGACGCGTTGGTATTACAAGAACTGGTGGGACGAGGGGCCCGAGAAACTGTAGCATTCGTCCCGCACCGGCCGTGCTCGGATGTTCTCTTTGGTGCTTGAACTGCCGTTTCCAGGTTCATTGATAAGCAAGCGCGCGCCGGAAGGGTTGGCCATGATTGACAGCTTGAAGATTGGCGAACGCCGATCTCTTCCATCGGGAATGGAAAGACTATGAAGACAGCCAACGACTACGAAGGGGCGACGGACAGCGACCGCATCGAGGCCGCCATCGCCGGCCGCGAGGGCGGAATGGTTTACATCCCGCGGAGAAGGAGTGACGTCGAGCCCGAACGCGAG
>JAAZAB010000520.1 GCA_012514555.1 Lentisphaerota bacterium | reverse complement strand
TGCGATCAGTATAAGCGCACCCGGCGGGACGGTTCCAACGGCGGGCGAAAGTATCATTTCACCGCAGGCGCTTTCAGATTACTCCATCCGCAGCCAGCCCATTTTTTCCGGGTCATCATTGCCGTAGCCGAGCCGCGCTTGCACGGCGCTGCCGGAAGACGGCGCCCAGCTTCGCGCGGTCTGGTCTTTCTGGTCGTGGGACAGGGCGGAAATTTCAACATTGATGCGCATCGGCCGGGCGGCATCCGCTTCCCCCTGGAAGGCCGTCAGGGGGATGCGCAGCCGGAAGGCCTGTTTGCCCTCCGCCTCGGTAGGCGCGAAGTCCCAGGGCGCATCCGGCACCAGCCAGCCCTGCCGGACCGCGCGCTTCCCGTGCACATCGCCCCGGAAGGTGCGGCGCGGGTAGATATGCGTGGGCTCGACGGCGACCGCAACGGCTACCGGCCGCCAGCGTTCCGACGAGGCGCAGTCGGCCCGCACATAGAGATACTCGCCGTCACACGCCGCCTGCCAGGACCAGGGAAAGGCGTCCGACGGTCCCGGAACGCGCGGCAGGGATTCCCAGGCCGCATCCTCCTGCCACCCGGATGCGAAGTCCGCGGATACGCGCTTGCATGGGTAACTGAGAAGCCCTTCCGCCAACCCCGATTGTTCGGGGAAAACCGGCTCGCCGGCGGCAATCGCGGCGGCCGCTTCCGGGAATTCGGTGTTCAACATGTCCCGCAGGCGTTCCACGCGCCAACGAAGTTCGGCGGGATGGTAGGTGTACCCTTCCGCCTCGGCCTGAAAGCCGAGGAAGGGGTTGATTTCGCACAATGCCGCCAGCCGGGTGGCCGTTTCAATTTCCTCCTCCGCGATTGCACGCGCCTCGTCGAGAAGCGCGGCCTTTGATGCATCGGAGTCATACAGCAGGCGCTCGCGCAGTTCATAAAAACGGAGGATGTTGTAGCCTGTGCGGAACTGGATGTCCAGGGCCTGGGCCACGGAGATATCCAGCCGGCGCGCCGGGTCATTTTCGTACAACGGCGCAAGTTCGAGCAAGGCCTGCAGTCCTTCCCGCCAGCCGTCCGACAGGCGCCCGCAAAGCGTCAGCATTTCCTCCAGCGTATGGCTCCCGGAAAAGCACTCTCCGATCCGGTCGCCGCTGGGCGGGAATTCCAGTTTCCACACGGGCGACAGGTTCCGGTGCACAGGCTTCAGATGAAGCGGCCATACCACGCCGTCGTGCATGGGCCCGTAATACTGAAAGGCGTTTGTGAGCGGGTAGTTGTCATAGGCTTCGGCGAACAACCGCCACGCGCGCACCACCCGTTCCGCCTGCGCGGACCCCCAATCCCGCCGCGCAAGTCCCAGGAGAATATCATCCTCGCTACTTCCTTCGGGCGCGAAGGGCACCACCGCCGCCGCGGCCCGGTTCATCAGCGACGGCAGGCTGCCGATATACCAGCATTGCATGACCGAGGTGACGCCGAGCCGGCGCATTTCGGCGTACTTCCGGTAGAGGTTGCCCGGCACGGGAACGTACGGGGCGGTGGTAACCTCAAAGGAATTGCAGGCCTGCAGTTTCGCGCCCAGTTCCACACCGCCTTCGGCCGCCGCGGCGGCAATGCTCGTGAAGGCTTCGCTCGGCCCGATATAGGAGAGCCAGTAATCGCCCGCGTGCCGCTCCCTGCCCAGCTGCATCTTGGTTCCGTCCGACTCGAAATTGTACTGGCAGATGACGCCGGGCGGCGTCCGCCGGGCGATGTCTTGAAGGGGCTCCGTACTTCGCTGCACGCCCGTGCCGTTTCCCGGCACATAGAGCCAGGAAATCAGCTTCGCTTCGGGATTGGCTGCGTGCATACCCCGCTCCATCGCCGAGAGGGACGCGTGCAGGATTTCCCCGGGCGCCTTTTCCGCGCAGACCGGACACAGCACACGCCAGTTTTCATCGGCCGCGCTCAGGCAGGTGGTGGACCGCTCGCCGAAACTGATATTGATGAGGCCCCCAAGGCCGGGCGCCTGCGTGAAAATATCGTGCATGGCCTCGTACAGATACGTTTGCGCGGCTTCGGAAAAGGGACAGAACAACAGCCCGCCGCCGGGGGTGGTTTTACTGCTTAGTTCCGGGTGGTCCTTGAGCAGGGGGTTGTCGGGCGACATCACCCGGGGCTCGATGCAGAAAAGAAACACCTTGATCCCGTAGCGGCGGCACTTGGCGACGGTCCGCCGCAGTTTCTCCAGGCGGCGCTCCCGGTCCGGGTCCGTTACGGTCGTCAGCGAGGTCTTGCAGAGGTCCTTGAATTCGATCGTGAGCCAGAGTCCGTTCACGCCGTCATGGGCGATCCGGTTGAGGTACCCGTCGGGATAGTAGTCCACCTCGTCGAGCAGTTCATCCTTGTTTTTCGGGGGCCGCTTGATGGGGCCGAAGAAGCACCGGGAAATACGCGTGCTGATGAAGGGGGATCTCTCGGTTTCACCAAGGGGAAGAAAGGGCCCTTCTGCGCCCAGGAGCAGGTCTTCCAGAAAATAGATGCCGCGACGAATGCCTTCGGTGTCGCCGGCCTGGATGCGGCAGGCATCTTCCGTGACCACAAGGTTGAAGGTTTCAAATTTTGGCGTTGGCATTTGTTCGGTAAGGATCCGGTAAGGACCATCGGCGGGCAGGCCCATATCGCGCGAAAAGGCCTGCAGATCCTCGTAGGCCGTGTCCAGAATACGATCCGGGTCGGGGAAACCCATCTCAACGCGAACCCCCGCGGACAGGTCCGCCTCCCCATCCTGTTTCTGCGTGCGCGTCCAGTGGGAGATCCGGACCATCGGCGCCGCCAGGGCGTCCACAAAAGCCCATTCGCCCGGCGGCGGACTTGGCGGCGGATCGGGAATGCCGGGTTCCACGGACAAGACGCACAACAACAACACGGAACGGAATAATTCAGTCATGAGATCTCCTCGGACCGGAACCGGTCAAAAAAATAGTATCGTTCCACGCGAAAACAGGGCAAACGCAGACTTCTTAATCTCGTGGAAAATGCGTATGACACTCGTAAACAAACATAAAGACAAAGCAAAAAGGGACTGATGACGAAATAGCCATGGCTGACGAAGAATCGAGGCCCTTTACTGTTCTTGGCTATTTCGTTGTCTGGCCCTTTCTTGCGGTCCTATGCGACTATAACTTCAAAGAGTGATAACCTGTATTCCGAAATAGCATTTAAAAACCCTGTCGGGATCAGGAAGTCTGAAATTACAAAGTAGACAAGGGGTTCTTTACGGAAGCCTTGGACCGCGTCTTTTGAAGCGCCTGGTTAAAGGGCTTCTTCTCGAGGATATTCAGCGACATTTCGATGACTTCCGCGGCCTCCCGGGGCGTCATGGTGCCGA
>JAAZAB010000519.1 GCA_012514555.1 Lentisphaerota bacterium | reverse complement strand
TGGCGGCAGCCGCAATGGCTATTAGCTGGTCGAGCAGGAGCTCGTCGCTGTGCAGCAGGCTTGGCCGGAAGCCGGCGACGGATTCCGACTCGCCAAGCCGGATTTCCTCACGCCGCTTGCACAGGCCGAGAAAAAGCGCCATGAGAAACGCGCAGATTATCAGCCAGCCGGAAATCTCCACGCCGCCCACCACCCCCCCGGCCACGGCGCGGAGCACAAACCCCAGCGCGATGACGAACACGTCCACGAGCACAACCTTCTTCAGCCACAGCGTGTAAACAAACTGAAGCCCCGCATAGCCCAGCACCACCAGCGCAAACCCAGGCAACAGGAGCCATGACCCGGCAAGGCCGGCAGCAAGAAGGACGAACATTAAACCCAAGGCGAATGGAACCGAAATGGCGCCGCACGCAATCGGCCGGCGCATCTTGATCGGGTGCGCCCGGTCCAGGTCCGCGTCACGGATGTCGTTGAATATGTAGATCGCGCTGGAAACCAGGCAGAACAGGCAGGCAGCCGCCAGCGTCTTAAAAAAGGCCGACGGCAAATCCACCTGCTGCTGGCGGTCGCCGATCGCAAAAAAAAACGCGGCAAACACAATCAGGTTCTTGGTCCATTGCCGCGGCCGCAGTTCGCGAATAACGTCGTATAACCTCATGGCCGCACCGGAGGCTGGGAATTCAAACGAAGTCGCCTGACAGGACGAAGCGGCAGTTTCATGATCAGCCAGACCGCTTCCCGAATGATGGATGCGCTCATCTTGGAAGTCCCCGAATGCCGGTCTTCAAAAACTATCGGGATTTCCTTGATTTTGAACCCGAGTTTCCAGGCCGTGTATGTCATTTCAACCTGGAACGAATAGCCGCTCGATACGATCCCGGCCAGGTTGATCGCCTCCAACACCTTCCGGCTGAAACACTTGAATCCGCTGGTGGGATCGGTAAAAGGCATGCCTGTAATCGCCTTGACATACAGGCTTGCCCACTTGCTGAGAATCAATCGCTTCAAGGGCCAGTTGATGATGCGTATGCCGTTGACATATCGGGAACCCAGGACAAGGTCGGAGTCTTCAGCCGCCTTGAGAAAATTCGGAAGCTCCGCCGGATTATGCGAAAAATCCGCGTCCATTTCGAACACGAACCGGTAACTCCTGCCGAGCGCCCATTCGAAGCCGGCAATATACGCCCGGCCAAGCCCCTGCTTTCCCGGCCGGTGCATCACATTAACGCGGGAATCCCCGGCAGCCATGGCGTCTGCAATACTGCCGGTGCCGTCGGGCGAATTGTCATCCACAAAAAGAATGTCCGCCTGCGGGCAGGCCAGGAAAATGGCCGCCGCAATGTTGCGGATATTGTCTTTTTCGTTGTAGGTTGGAACTACGACCAATACCGGGTTCATCGCGCGCAATTTAGGCCAGACCACGGCGGTTTGGCAAGCCAAAAACATTGACGCAGGAAGAGACGAACCAAGTTTCTCATTTCCTGACCTGAGTTTGGAAATTTCTCAGCATGCGTTTGAACAAAAAAAACCGGCAGGGCATTTCAAGCGCCCTGCCGGTCAGACCCGGCGGCAATGCGTCGTCACCCGCCGCCCGGATTAGTAGCCAAGGATATCGGCCGTATCGTTCACCTTGACAGATTCTAATATCGATTCGTTGGTGATGGAGAACTGCGCGTCCTTGCTTGCGTCCTTCGATGCAACCCAGTAGCCCTGCCCCGCCACCTTTACCATATTGCCGCCTTCCCCGCGGTGGTTGCCGCCCCATGTGTGCTCCGTGATCACATCAGGCGCGGCGTTGGAGTTCTTGTCCGCCAGAAGAACCATCACGCCTTCCGTATCCCTGCGGTTTTTAATGTACAGGTAATTGCAGTATGTGTCCGCAGTGAGATTGGACAGCGAGGTTGCCACCTCAATTTTCGGGCTCAGCTTATTGTTGTCCTGGGCCATTCCGGGACAGATGAACAGCTCAGGCGTAATCCCCGCCTTATCGGCAAGCAGGGCGGGCGCAAGATTCTGATCCGGAAACGGAGGCCGCCAGGTGTTGATCGGGTCCAAGCCCCAGGATGAGGCCGCCTTCCATAGTCCATTGAGATTTGACAGGCAATTGACGCGCCTCGCCCTCTCGCGCACACTCGCCAGGTTCGGCAGCAACAGGCCCGCCAGAATGGCTATGATCGCTATCACGACCAGCAATTCAACAAGGGTAAAACCCCGGCCGCGAATCTTCTTTAAAAACTGTTTCATGGCTCTCTCCTTGTTTGAGTGAATTTGCCTATCATGCCTCTATTTTCAATAACTCTCTTTGGTCTCCGCTGCCCTATGTAGCACCGGCACCCGGCATTGTCAAGATTCATTTTGCGGCATTTCACATTCCTGACAACCGGGCGCAGCAGGACGTTCGAGGCGGCCGCGCTCTACGCGAGAGCGCGCCATGCGCCCGCCGATTCGCCGCAAGTGTAACCGCCCGTCAATGCGATATCATTCTCCCTTTCTGAAAAGTGATGCTTGCTTTTCCTTGACTGCTTTTCAACACTACTCTTTTGGGCCATGCATTTCAAGCGATTTGAAAAAAAACCGAAATGAAAACTTCCGAACTGGATTACCCACTGCCGCCCGGTCTGATAGCGCAGGAGCCCGCGACTCTGCGCACAGCTGCCAGGATGCTGGTCGTGCATCGCGATTCAGGCATATTGGAGCATGCTCAAGTTCATGCGCTCCCAAAATATCTTACCCTCTGCGACCTGCTCGTAATCAATGACACCAAGGTCTTTCCGGCCCGCATTTTCGGCACGCGCACCGATACGGGCGGAAAGGCGGAACTTCTTTTCATTGAAGAAGTTGAAAGCGGAAACCCGTCCGTTTGGTCCGCCATGATCCGATGTCGCGGCCATGTTGCGCCGGGAACCCGGATACTGCTGAATCCGGATCGTGTCTTGATCGAGGTCCTTGCCCGGGACAGCGCAACCGGAAGGGTGAATCTTCGTGTTCATTCTGATTCGTCCACGCTGGATCTGCTTGCGAAATCGGGACTTCCCCCGCTGCCGCCCTATATAAAGCGGCCAAAGACACCCGGCGGCACGGACCCAAGGCAGAAAGCGCTGGATGCGGAACGATACCAGACCGTTTACGCCAGGCAAACCGGCGCGGTTGCAGCGCCTACAGCCGGCCTTCATTTTACGCCCGAGCTTCTTGACAGTCTTCAGCAGCTCGGGGTTGAACGCCTTGCAATTACTCTCCATGTCGGGCCGGGCACTTTCAAGCCAATCACGGCGGAGAACCTTGAAGATCATGTAATGGAATCAGAACGCTACGAAATAAGCGCTTCCGCGGCCGCGCGAATCCGGCAGGCGCAGGCAGCCGGGAAACGCATAGTGGCGGTGGGCAGCACCAGCGTTCGAACGCTCGAGACGGCATATGCCGAACATGGCGCGGTTGTCGCGGCATCGGGCCGGAGCGCGCTCTTCATCCGGCCGCCGTATTCATTCGGCGTTGTGCAGGCGATGCTGACGAACTTTCATCTTCCGCGCTCGACCCTGCTGGCCATGGTCTTCGCTTTCGCCGGCCGCGATCTCGTGCTGCGCGCATATTCCGAGGCGGTTAAGGCGAGGTACCGGTTTTACAGCTACGGCGATTGCATGCTGATTCTGTGATCCGCGGCGGCGTGTCGCGATTCCCCGCGCGCGCGGCGGCCGGGGCCGGCCGCCCTCCAGCCCCCGGGAATGCCCTCTGGGAAGCGCGGGGCTCCGTGCCCGCATAATCCGCGGAAGCGCGCCGCATAGCGGCGCGGCTACAGAGGCGGCCGGGACGGCCGCGCTCCCAGAGGGTTGCGCCGGCGCGCCACGCCGTGGCGCGGCCACAGAAGAAGAAAGCATGTCCCGCGCGGAGGGCGCAGAGGGATTGTTTGACTGTCCCCAGACCGCACTGACCAATCGCAATATCCGGGTTCATCATGGCCAGCGTGTCCGTGACAGGCGGTCATTGCAACGGCAGGAAACCCGGGCCGCCCCAGCGCAGGCCGGCAATAAGCCATTCCCCGGCAACGTCCCGCGCATACCAGATTCCGGTTAACTCGTGGTAAACCGCCATGTCCCATCTCCCGTCGCCGTTATAGTCGCCCGGCGCCGGAACATAGCCC
>JAAZAB010000518.1 GCA_012514555.1 Lentisphaerota bacterium | reverse complement strand
TATCTCGAATCGGCGTAAAAAGTGCGAAAGTCCACAAGCTGAACACTTTTTGAAAACGGGTCTGGAAACTCTGCGCCCTGTCTTGTACTCTGTGCCGCGGGAAATGCCCCGCGGGCTGCCGCACAGCGGAACGGAACGGGGGGTGGATATTTCCCGCATTTGCGGCCTGAACGCCGCCGTTGCACGGGTGTTTTGCGCCGGGCGAACCCGGCAAACGCCGGGAAAGCCCGGCTGGACAAGGAGCGGGAATATGGGCGCCATATATGACGATAACGCGCGTTCGATCGGGCATACGCCGCTGGTAAGAATAAACCGCATTGCCAGGGGCGCCAAAGCCTTGGTATTGGCCAAAATCGAGGGGCGCAACCCCTCATATTCCGTCAAGTGCCGGACTGGCGCGGCCATGATCTGGGATGCCGAGGAACGCGGCGCCTTGAAGCGCGGCATGGAAATCGTGGAGCCCACAAGCGGGAACACCGGGATCGCCCTCGCGTTTGTGGCAGCGGCCCGCGGCTACAAACTGACCCTGACCATGCCGGATACCATGAGCGTCGAGCGGCGCCGCGTTCTCGCCGCCTTTGGCGCCAATCTTGTCCTGACCCCCGGCGCCGAGGGAATGAATGGCGCGATAGAGCGGGCGGAGGGAATGCTCGCCTCCGATCCAGGGCGCTATTTTTTGCCGCAGCAGTTCAAGAATCCGGCCAACCCTGCAATTCACGAAAAGACGACCGGCCCGGAAATATGGAAGGACACCGACGGAGCGATAGATGCGCTCGTTTGCGGCGTGGGCACCGGCGGCACCATCACGGGCATATCCCGGTTCATCAAGCGCACGCAGGGCAAACGGATCGTATCGGTGGCGGTTGAGCCCCGGGAAAGCCCGGTCATCTCGCAAAAGCTTGCCGGGCAGGATTTGAAACCGGGCCCCCACAAAATCCAGGGCATTGGCGCCGGATTCATTCCGGAGGTGCTCGACCTGTCTTTAATCGACCGCGTGGAACAGGTCGGAAGCGATGAGGCAATGATTGCCGCGCGGCGTCTGGCCAGGGAGGAGGGCATCCTGGCCGGCATTTCAAGCGGCGCGGCAATGGCAGCCGCCCTGCGCCTTGCGTTCCTGGACGAATTTTCCGGCAAGACCCTTGTGACCATACTGCCGGATTCCGGCGAGCGTTATATTTCGACAACTCTTTTCGAGTGACAGTGCCGCCCGCGCCATGAATCCGGGAACCCGCGCGCTCCGGGCAAACAAACCCGGATTTTGCGGGATAAAAGAGACAACCGCATGCCCGCGCAAAACACAACCTGGTGGCCGGGGCCCGTGAAAGCCGCGCCCGACTTCAACAACCTTCTCAAGGTGCTTCGCCGCGAAGCGCCGGAACGGCCCACGCTCTTCGAGTTCTTCCTGAACGGCCCGCTCTACCGGCGCCTTGCCGGCGAGGAAGCAGAAGGCCTGGCCGCAATGCCCCACGGCGAGCTGCGGATTCGAATCCTGGCATTCCGGAACGCGGGCTACGACTATGCCACCGTGAATGTCCCGGGCTTCAGCTTTCCCGTCCGCGAGCAAGAGCGCCGGCAGACAATCTCCCAGAACGAGGGCTTCATGATCGCGGATCGCAAAACCTTCGACGCATACGCATGGCCGGACCCGGAACAGGCCTGCTATGGCGCCCTGGACGAGCTTGCCGCCGGCCTGCCGAGCGGCATGAAGCTCGTTGTCTGCGGCCCGGGCGGCGTGCTTGAAAACGCCGTCAGCGTCATGGGCTACGAGCGCATGTGCTACATGGCGGCCGACGACAGGCGGCTTGTGGAGGATGTTTTCGAGGCCATCGGGTCGAGACTGGCCAGGTTCTACGCGCGCGCCGCCCGGCACCCGGCCGTGGGCGCCATAATCGGCAACGACGACTGGGGATTCAAGAGCCAGACCATGCTCTCCCCGGATGACATGCGCCGTTTCGTCTTCCCCTGGCACAGGCAGATCGCGGCGGCCGCGCACCAGGCGGGCAAGCCCGCAATCCTGCACTCGTGCGGCAATATTGCCGCCGTGATGGACGACGTTATAGACGTGATGCGCTACGACGGAAAGCACTCCTTCGAGGACATCATCCAGCCCGTGGAAGCCGCATACGTGCAGCATGGAGGCCGCATCGCCATACTGGGCGGCATAGACCTGGATTTCGTCGTCCGCTCCAGCCCGGGCGCAATCTACCGCCGCTCAAAGGCCATGCTGAAAATGGCCGAGGGCGGCGGCGCCTTCGCGCTCGGCACCGGCAACAGCGTGCCGGAATACGTGCCGCATGAAAATTACTTCGCCATGATCGCGGCCGCCCTGGAATCGCGGGGCAACGCTTGAGAAAGCACACCCAGTAAAGAGCAATCTTGAAGACCGCGCCGCAGCCTCAAGCAAAAGCCCGTGCCCTGGCAAGGCCCACGCCCGGACAGGCGCGCTGGCAATTGCGGCGCTTGCATGCCACGGGTGCTCCGGTTACTGAACTGCTTTCTTAATGACGGCATAGTTGATCATGAACCAGGGCGGGCCCTGCGTATTCGCCGTATCCTCGATGTTCTCGATCGTCAGAACGTTGCCGCGCTTCAGACAATCGAACGGAATGGTGAATTTCTCCAACGACCAGCCGAAGCGCACGAACTTGTTCGGCCCCTCGAACAGCGTCTTGCCGTTCACGGCAATCCGGATATTGCACACCGCTTCGGCGTCGTCATCCTGCGCGGACAGGTGAAGCGCGTAGTCGCCGGCGGGGGGGAACGGATCGCACTCGAACTTAATCTTCACGATTCCCGTAGTCGTCCGCTTCCCATAGATATAGTTCGCGAAGCGCCTCGGGCACTTGTTGTCGTAGACACCCAGCGTTCCCCCGAGCATGTCAACGGGCGACTTGAAGAGGTCCCCCTTCGCGGGATCAATGCCGGCTTCCCCGGCTGCCGTGACTTTCGTTTCCTCGATTTCCCTGGCGTATTTCGTGTAAAAATCAGGCGCTTTTTTCGCGGCCTCGGCGCAATTCTTATACCACCCGACGGCGCTGCCCAGCCAGCCCGGGAAGTTCTTAAGCGAGAACGCGTTGTAGGCCAGGCCCTTGTTATAGGCATCTTCGGCGATCTTCGCGCGCCGTTCGATTTCCGGGATTTCCGTGACGGCTTCCGGCGTGACTTCGCCATACGGATACTTATCGAGATAGGCCAGCGCCTTGTTCGCCG
>JAAZAB010000517.1 GCA_012514555.1 Lentisphaerota bacterium | reverse complement strand
GGGCGGCGTGAGCCGGCTCGAACGCGACATGCGGCTGTGACCCTGGCGCGGCCGCCTGCACAACCGTTGTGAACAGGCGCGCCGGGCTGACGCGCGGGAATGCCGAAAACCTGCCCTGCATGGCGGCTGGCGCAGTTGGCTGGTTCGGCGGATATCGAGCCATGAGGGAAGCGGACATTGCAGAGCGGGTTCACGCGGCCATCCGGCAACACGGGCTGCTCGACCGCGGCAGCCGCGTGCTTGTCGGCTTTTCCGGGGGCGCCGATTCCACGGCGCTCCTGCACCTGCTGTGCGCCCTTGCCCCGCGCCTTGGCCTGACCCTCGTGATCGCGCACCTGCACCACGGCATCCGCGGCCGCGCGGCCGACGAGGACGCCAGGTGGGCGCGGAAGATCGGACGAAAGCTCGGGCTGAGGACGATCATCGGGCGCGCGGATGTGCCGGCGCTGGCGCGCCGCGCCGGCATCTCGATCGAGATGGCGGCGCGGCAGGCGCGCAATGCTTTTTTCCTTTCTGCCGCCCGCCGTGCGCGCTGTTCAGCGGTTGCGCTTGCGCACACGGCCGACGACCAGGCCGAGACAGTCCTGATGCGGCTCGCGCGCGGCGCCGGGCTCGAAGGGCTCCGCGGCATTGCGCGCTCGAGCGTAATCGAAGGCTTGCGCCGCGTGCGGCCGCTCCGTGACGTGCGCCGGGCCGACCTTGAGACGTGGCTGCGCAGGAGCGGCATCGCCTGGCGCGAGGACGAAACCAACCGGGACGTTTCCATTCTCCGCAACCGCGTCCGGCATCAAATTCTGCCGCTGCTCGAAGCGGAATTGAACCCGCGCGTCCGCGAGGCCTTGTGCCGCGCGGCCGATCTGCTGGAAGGCGACAACGCGCTGCTGAACACCCTGGCTGAAACACGGTTCGCGCAGGCGGCGCGCGGCGGCGAGCTGGATGTTGCGGCGTGCGCGGACGATGCCGGGCTTGATCTGGAGTCTGAGGGCGGCCGCGCGCTGTGGCGCCGGGTGATCCGGAAGTGGCTGGCCGCGGCCGGGGCGCCGGCCGGCGCGCTCGAGTTCGAGCCGGTCGAGCGCGTGCTGGGCCTCCTGCGTTGCGCAGGGCGCGGAAAGGGCATGGCCGTCTCGCTTCCCGGGAACTGGGAGGCCAGGCGGAGCGGCGCCCGCTTGCGGTGTGGCGCGGCCGGCCGGCCGGCGCCGGGCGCAGGGGGCCGGCTGTCCGTGCCGGGCCGGCTGGCACTGCCGGGGCTTGGGCTGCGCGTCATTGCCGAACAACGCGCCGGGATAGTGCGCGAGCGCGGGAAGATGGGCCATTATCCGGCCGAGGCGTCCGTGATCTCCCGCATGTTGGGCCGGCGCTGCCTCAGGGTCCGAACCTGGCGTCCGGGCGATAGGATCGAGCCATGGGGCCTGGACGGATCGCGCAAGCTCCAGGATGTGTTCACCGATGCCAAGGTGCCGCGCGCCGAGCGGGACTGCATCCCGGTCTTCGAGTGCGGAGGCCGCGTCGTATGGGTGCCCGGGTATCGCATCGCGCGCGGCTGGGCGGTCGAATCGGAGAGAGCCCCGGCCGTGCGCCTGCGAGTCCTGAAACAGTAAACCTATGGAGAGCAGTTCAGCCTGGAAAGAGCAATCGAATATCCAATATCCAACAGGGAATAGCCAACGTCCAAATTCGAGGACGAGGGGATAGGGGAGAGGAGATAGGCGACAGTGTCAGAAGGGCCAATCGCGCCACACCGCGGCGCGCTACAGAAAAGGCTTCGGATGCGTTCCAGTTGGAGGGCGGACGGCCCCGGCCGCCGGAGAATAAAGCAGGCGAATATCCAATATCCAAATCCAAGGAACAAGGAACGCGGGAACTGCCTGTGCCGGCACGGCAGAGAGGCTCTGTCCCTCATAACCCGTGAATCGCGCCACGCCGTGGCGCGCTACAGAAGAGAAGCCGGATGCGTTCCACCTGGAGGGCGGCGGGCCTCCGCCGCCGAAGAAAACAGGATGACAGATGGTTTGCCAGTCCCAAAAGCCTTCTGTGTAGCCGTCGCGTTGCACGCGACGCCTAAGCGCGTCGCACAGCGACGCGGCTACAGAAGCGGCCGGGACGGCCGCGCTCCGTGTTGGCTGTTGGTCGTTGAAAATGACGCACCAAAACGTGAATACGGAGTGAAGAAAGCTCCGTTTTTCAAACGCAGCATCCGGGTATAGCCGCAATGGACTCCTCCATGTTTCATCTCACTCCGCTTACGTGGGCCGTGGTGATCTTCTGCGCCATGGTTGTGGGCTTCACGAAGAGCGGAATCCCGGGCATCGGGATACTTGCCGTTCCGCTCATGGCAATGGTGTTCCCGCCCGGGCCGTCGGCCGGGATTTTTCTGCCCATGCTGATCGCGGGCGATATTCTTGCCGTGGCCTGTTACCGGCGCGATGCGAAGTGGGGGCTGGTGCTGAAGCCCCTGCTCTGGGCCGCCTTGGGCATCGGGGCGGCATACCTGGTCATCAAGGCGTATCACCTGAACGAAAGGGGCCGCCTGCTGGGGCACCTCATAGGGGGAATCGTGCTGGGCGTCCTGGCCCTGGGCGAGTACGTGGGCCGGGCCCGGAGCCTGGATGTTCCCAGAACATGGTGGTTTGCGGCCATGGCCGGCCTGCTGGGCGGGTTCACGACAATGGTGGCCAACGCGGCGGGTCCGATCTGGATCGTATACCTGCTGGCGCTGCGGCTGGACAAGAAGGAGTTTCTGGGCACGAACGCCTGGATATTCCTCGTACTCAACACTTTCAAGGCGCCTTTCAGCTACGGGCTCGGGTTCATCAGCGCGGATAGCCTGTGGTTCAATCTGAAAACGCTGCCGTTCATAGCGGCGGGCGCATTCCTCGGGGTGCGGGTTGCGAAGGTTCTTCCGCTGCGCGCATTCAATCTGGCCGTCAAGGCTTTTGCAGGGATCGCGGCCTTAAAGCTGCTTTTTTTCTGAGGCGCTTGAGGCTTGCTTCTGCAGTATGATGACCATTTCGTTTTCGCCGTCGAAGGTGTTCCTGTGGAAGGCGAGCAGCTCGAGGCTGTCGTCGAAATAGGCGCGTATTTTCGACAGCATGTCGCTCAGGGAATGGCAGGTCCATGTGTGGAAATGCATGTCGTGCATGGTTTCCATTAGCTTGGCCGCCTCGGCCTCCGGGTCTTCCTTGTGGAGCACCTTTTCGGCCCATTCGCGGTAGTGTTCGGCCCGTGAGCTCAGCGGGCCTTCCCGGTCGTCGCGCACCAGGTGTTCGAATGTCGTCATGCCCCTGGGCTTGTCGAACGTGTATCTCATGTCCGGCAGGGTGTAGTAGAGCAGGCCGCCCGGCTTCAGCACCCGCATGTGGTTCCTGATGGCGCCGAGCGGGTTCTCGAGGTGTTCGAGGCAGGAGCAGCAGATCACGAAATCCATTGATCCTGGCTTCACGTTGCCCAGCTTTTCGGCCTCGTCCACTATGTCCACGTCCACGTCGAAGTTGGCGTCGTGGTTGTAGAGCTTCTTGAGCTTTTCCGCGTCGTATTTTTCCGCGTAGAAGACCTTGGCGTGTCGGCCGACGCGGATCGGCTTGTAGAGCGCGCCGATTTCCACGCCCTGTCCGCGGCAGATGTACGCTTCCGCGCACAGCGAGCGGGCGTCGATGTCCGAAGGCGCGAACGGCTTTGGCTCGGGCTCCAAGGCCGAGTCGTACAGGCAGGCGCCCGTGCCGGGCAGCAGGATGCGAAGGCGGTCGCCGGGCCCGATGCCGAGCGTTTCGCGCTTGATCCTGAAGGCATGGTTGCCGCTGCCCATGCCCTTCCTGAGCAGCGTGTATAGCGAGCGGTCGGCGCGGATCAGCCTGGCCGAGCCGCCGGCTTCGGCCAGCACTTCTACAATTTCGTCCGGCCGCGCCCTATTCCAGGCCCAGCCCGCGACGTACTCGTCGTTCACGTGCGTCACCGCGCCCTCGAATTCGTGGGGACCCGCAACGGGGGCCGCCGCCGCGGGCCCGGATTTCCTGCTCAGCCATGAAAAGAGCTTCATGCGAATTTCCTTGTTGGCTTGCCGCCGGCCGGCGGTGCCGGACGCCGGCGGGCGAATGCCCGGAAAGTGGAAAGTGGGACAAGCGAGAGCGCATTCTACCGGCCCGCGCATGGCCCGTCAAGCGCGGGCAAGCCCTGAATTTGCGGGAATCTGTTTGACTCGCCGCGGGCCGCCGTGAAATAGTACGGCCAAATGCCTTGAATCCGGGGAACGCGGCACTGGAGCTGAATTTACTGCTTATAGCCCTTACGATAGCGTCAGCAATCGGCATCGGCTGGTCGATCGGAGCGAACGACGCGGCCAACTCCCTGGGCACGGCCGTGGGCTCCGGCGTGATCAGGCTGCGCCCGGCCATAGTGCAGATTTGCGTGTTCGGTTTGCTGGGCGCGATGCTCCAGGGCCGGCACGTGGTTGAAACCGTCGGCAGGGCGATCGTGCCGCTTCACGCGATGTCCGGGCAGGATGCAATGCTCGTCGCCCTGCTTGCCGCGCTGTCCGCGTGCGCCTGGGTGGCGCTGGCCACCTGGCTCAAGATGCCTATCTCGACGAGCCATTCGATAGTTGGCGGCGTGGCCGGGGCCGGGCTCGCGGTCGGGGCGCCGGTCGCATGGTCCAAGCTGGGCGACATTTTTCTCTGCTGGATTTTCACTCCGATCGGGGCGGCAATACTGGGTTACGCCT
>JAAZAB010000516.1 GCA_012514555.1 Lentisphaerota bacterium | reverse complement strand
GGATAGGCTCGTCCGAGCGCTATCTCCGCTACCTCCTGGCCTGGCCGGATTACCGCACGGCGACCCGCGCCGGGCGGCATCTCGGATTGTCCTGCAAGGCCGGAAAGCTCTACTGCAACATTGACGCGGACGGCAGGGTGTTCGCCTGCAGCCTGCTGATCGGAAAAGCCGAAGCTGCGAACGCGATCCAATCGGGGTTCAAGGCGGCGTTCCAGGCCATTCCCCCCCTGCCCTGCCAGGCGTGCACGGCGGGCTGTTTCACGGAATACAACTACATTTACGGGCTGGACCCCCTCTGCATACTTGACTGGATGCGCGCCATGCGCCGGTGACAAGCCATGAGCGATATCAGCGCCAACCCTGACGAAAAGCCGCGAGTTTCGCCCTGGGGCGCGGCAGCGGCCTTTGCCTTCTACCTGGCAATGCTCGCGGCCGTCACGTGGCCCCTGGCGGCTCATTTTCTCGACTGGATTCCCGGGCATCCGCGCCTCTCGGGCTGCGTGCACCTGTGGCATTTCTGGTGGACGCGCGAGGCGCTCATGGACCCGGACCTGGCGCTTTTCTTTTCGCCAATGCTTTTTCACCCGTGGGGAGTGATGACCCTGGGCGAATTCGGTAACTTCCTGCTGCCCCTGTTAAGCGTTCCCTTTCAAGCCGATCTCGGGCTGGCGGGCTCGTTCAACCTGATTTTCTTTTTCTTTCTCCCGGGCGCCGGCGCAGGCATGTACCTGCTTGCCAGGCGCTTCGCGGCCGGGGCGCCGGCCGCCCTGCTGGCCGGCGCGTTCGCCGTGTTCCTGCCGTTCGTCTGGATGGAGCTTTTCAACGGCGCGCTCGAGATCGCGGTCCTGTTCTGGCTGCCGGCCTGTTTTTTGCTTATCGACTCCGGGCTCCGGCAGCCTTCGGCCTGGCGGGGCGCACTGCTCGGAGGCTGCATTTTCCTGGCAGCGATGTCATCCTGGTACTATGGCTTTTTCGTCTTTCTGTCCGCGGGCGCGGTCATCCTTCTCGGCGTGCTGCGGCCGGGGCTGATAGGGCTCGATGGCAAGCCCGGGCTGAGGACATCCCTGTTCCGGATGCTGGCCGCCATGCTTGCCGTGAGCCTGGCCGGCATGCTGCCGTTCGTATGGCTCATGGGCCAGACAAGCCGCATGAAGATTGACTGGCACTCGCAGGCCGCGGACGGCTCGGGCATGTCCTGCAAGACCACGCCGGACCTGCTCAACTTCCTGGGCCCATGGCAGGCGGCGTTCGCGGACCGCGAAATGGACTTCGGGCTGAACTCCGGCTTCCTGTATCCGTTCGTGGTCTTCCCCGGCTGCCTGGCAATCGCTCTGGCCTGCATTGGAGTTTTCTCGCGCCGCGGCCTGCCGCGCTATTATTGGATGCTGGCGTTTTGTTTCCTGATCCTGTTTCTCGGGCCATGGCTGAAAATCGCGGGCACCTCGCGCTTCTTCGGGTTTGAATTCCGCATGCCGGTCTACTGGCTGGCCACGCACTTTGAAGTGTTCGCAGGCAACCTGCTGCACTCGTACCGGGCGATCGCCGTCATAAGCCTCGCCGTTCTTCTGCTGGCAGCCCGGGGCTGGGACATGCTGCTTGAGGCCATGGCCGTCTCCGGGTTCCGGGCATGGGCGCCCACGCTCGGGCTGTGCGGCCTGGCCGCGGCCGGGATGTTCAACACGGGCCGCCTGCCGTGTCCGTTTCCCATGAGCGGCACCCGGCTCCCGACCGCATATGAAAAACTCGGCGCCCTTCCGGAGGCCGGGGCCGTGGTGGATGTGCCCGTATCGGTCCGGTCGCACATAGCCTATCGTTACATGCTGGCGCAAACCATTCACCGGCGCCCGATC
This sequence comes from Lentisphaerota bacterium, assembly GCA_012514555.1. Lineage (GTDB taxonomy): Bacteria > Verrucomicrobiota > Kiritimatiellia > JAAZAB01 > JAAZAB01 > JAAZAB01. The sequence continues at coordinate 735 of JAAZAB010000516.1, read as the reverse complement.
CTGAGCGGCCAGGCGTTCATGGCTCACACCTACGCCGAGGTCGATCCGTTTCTGCGCCAGCTCCGGCGCATCCAGGACGGCTTGGCGACGGAGGAGGACCTGTTCCTGCCCCGGCCGCGCGGCCTGCTGGACGCGGGCTTCCGCTTCTTCATCGTGCACTGGGACTTGATGTCCGTCCCGGTGGCGGACGTAATTCGCGACGCGCTGGAACCATGCTGTTCCATCTGGGCGGACGACCCGGAGAGCCGCGTAACAATCTACGAGATGCAGCCATGACGCGGACGGACCCGGCGCAGGATCGCGCCGCCACAGTCTTCTCCCTGGCGTTCTTTGCCATCGCCGGGCTCGCTTTCGCCCTGGCGGCGCCAATACATTCCATGCCGTGGCCGGACCTGCCGCGGGGCGCGCCGGCCTGGCGGCATTTGACCGCGCTTCTGGACGTGACGCTCGAAGCGTTTCTGGAACACGCGTTCGCGGTCATCTTTTCCTGGCTGGCGACTTTTTCTCTCGCCGCGGCCGCGTTTCTACTTGTGCGGCGCGCCATTGGCCGCGCCCTGCCGGGTGTTGCCGCAGGACTGGCAGCCGGGTTCAATCCCGCTATCCTAAGCCTGCTTTGGGCTCCGGGCAGGATCGCCGCGGAAGGCGCACAGCCCCGGCTCCTGAGCCTGCTTGCCCTCGCGCTGACCCCCGGCACCTACGGCGCGGCAGACTGGAGCGCCGTTCCGGCCCCGGGTC
>JAAZAB010000515.1 GCA_012514555.1 Lentisphaerota bacterium | reverse complement strand
TGACAAGCTTCGTGAGCTCGGCGAACCCGGCGTCGGTGACGGCGAAATCGCCCAGCAAATCGTCTTTCCGGCTGTCGAAGCCGGCCGAAATCAGCACCAGCTCGGGCTGAAACGCGTTCGCGGCCGGGATGAGTTGTCTTGTGAACGCATCGACAATCATGTTGTCATCGGCTCCGTGCGGCAGCGGCGCGTTGATGTTGAACCCCTTGCCCCTGCCTTTCCCGATCCTGTCCGCGGCGCCGGTGCCGGGAAAAGCATACGGCGCGTGCGTGGAAAAGAACAACACTGTCGGATCTTCATAGAATGCCCATTCGGTGCCGTTGCCGTGGTGGAAGTCCCAATCAACGATGAGTATTCGGGACAGCCTGTGTTTTTCCCGCGCGTATCGCGCGGCAATGGCGACGTTGTTATAGAAGCAGAACCCATACTCGCCGGCGTCCGCGGCGTGGTGCCCCGGGGGCCGGACGGCGCAGAAGGCGTTCTCAACTTCCCCGGCGCAGACGGCATCTACTGCGGACAGGGCGCCGGATACCGCCAGCCGGCATATGGATTCGTCATGCGCCTGCTTCGCAACGAGGGCGATGTGCCGCTCCGGATGAACCATGCGTATGTACGGGATTGGGTCCACGGAAGGTGCGATCATCCTCAGAGCCTTGTCCAGGCCCGCGCTACCTAGACGCCGGATGATGGCGCGCAGCCGTTCCGGCGACTCCGGATGGCCGTATTCCAGCGAATGGTCCATGTAGCGCCGGTCGAAGACCAGGCCAGTGCCGGGATGGCCGGCGCTCTTTCCCGCAATTTTTTCCGGGTCCGTGCCTTGCATGATCTGGCGCGATAGAATTCGGGGTTCCGGCCCCCGTGGCCTTGAAGGCCGGCGCTGCTGATCTTGCTGTCTTCGAAGCGCGCTTCGGGCTATTTCAGCGGATGGCCCACCGGCTGGGACAGCATGATTTTCTGCTCGGGCCGCAGTTTCATGGCCGCGGCCAGGGCCGGCTTGTCCACCATGCCGATCGCGACCGTTGCCAGTCCTTCCGATGCGCAATAGAGATACACGTTCTGGCTGACGTAGCCGGTGTCCGTTGCGGCGTAGAATACCCTGTCGCTGTCCGAGCCCCTCATTTTTGCCTCGTCGGCGACGAAAATCAGCACAACGGGGGCAGCTTGCACAAAGGGCTGTCTGCCGGCATGTTTGCGGATGTCCTCCCGGATGACGGGCTGCAGGCCGTGGCTCTTGGAGTCATACAAAAACACGGCCTCACCGGTGGCAAGATAAATGTCAATCTCCTGGCGGTTGGATGCCGAGGGTGCAGTTCGCTTTCCGGAGTCCTGCCGGTTAATGCCGCATGCGGCCCAGAGGAGGTTGGACAGCTCCTGGGGCGAAAGCTTCTTATCCGGGCTGATGTCGCGGCGCGACTGCCTTTCGCTGAGCGCCTGCATCAGCGTCCGGCCCTTGTCCTTCTGAGGCGCCGGAAGCCCGACAGGCTTCGCCGGCTCGGCGGCGCCGGCCAGAAGCCGGCACGCGGCGATTGCGCACACAACCAGTCCGATTGTCAGCGGCTTGATTCTCATGTGTCGTTCTCCTCGCGTTGAATTGCCAATCAGCTTAATTTCAAACTCGCTGAAGCGTAACGCCCGTGGCGGCGCGAGTCAACGCCTGTGTTCACGGTCACAGCGGCCGTTGAAAAAGGCGGCTTCCCTGGGCCGTTTGCGTCCGCCTGGCACATGGTCCGGCCGGCCATGGATCAATGCCGCTTCAACGCCTCGATGCGCGCTTCCAGAGAAGGATGCGTTGCGAACAGGCTCAAGCGGCCCTTTCCTGATATCTTGAATGTCGCCAGGGATGGGCCGCGCTT
>JAAZAB010000514.1 GCA_012514555.1 Lentisphaerota bacterium | reverse complement strand
CTTTCAAAGTTTTGGGGTTTGAGTTGGGAGAGGGGGAAATCGATCCTGATAGCGATGTTGAACTGCTCCATATAGGATAAAAGCTTGATGGTTTACCCATTATAAGTATTGTTCATTTTTCAAACGCAAAATCCGGGATGAAATTTCCACCCGCAGACTTGCTTTCCGTAACAGCCCCGGGCGCCCGGCAATGGCCGGCGCTGCCGGCGCTCGGCCTGACGTGCGCAGAGCTGGCCGGGGAAATCAGGAAGCGCGGCGGCGGCGCCCCCGGGCAGGAGGCAGCCCGGCTGTACTCGGGGCTTTTCAAGACCGGCGCCGTGCCGCGGCCTTCCGGGGCCGGCCCCAGCCCGGGCCCGGATCTGCGCCTGCCGGAATGGCGGATAGCGCGTAAACAGGAATCGGGCGGCGTGGTGAAGTTCGCCTCCGCGCTAGATGGCGGGGCCCTTGTGGAGTCGGTCGTAATTCCCGCGGGAAGCCGCACCACGCTGTGCGTTTCATCCCAGGCCGGCTGCGCCATGGGCTGCCGGTTCTGCGAGACCGGCCGCATGGGCCTTGTCCGCCAGCTCGCGGCCGAGGAGATCGTGTGGCAGGCTTTCGCCGCGCGGTTCATGCTTAAGCGCGACTTCTCAAACGCGGTTTTCATGGGCATGGGCGAGCCGCTGGACAATTTCGAGGCCGTCGCGCAGGCCATAAGGGTGCTGAGCGACCCGCGGGGCATGAACATCCCCTGCCGCCGCATAACGCTGTCCACCGCGGGCCACGCGGACGGCATCCGCCGCCTGGCGTCTCTTCGTTTCACCAACCTGCGCCTGGCCGTTTCACTCAACGCGGCCTCGGATTCCCTGCGCTCGAAGCTCATGCCCATCAACAGGAAATACCCGCTGGCCGCCCTGAAAAAGGCGCTGCTGGAATACCCGCTGGAAAAAGGCGGCGTGTTCCTGGTCGAATACGTTCTCCTGGCCGGGGTCAACGACGCGCTGGAACATGCGGATGAACTTGCAGATTACCTTTCGGACATTCCGGCGCGAATCAATCTCATAGCCTATAACGCCGGGCGCCACCCCGCCTTTTCCGCCCCGGACGAAGCCCGGGTTCTCAGCTTCCGCCAGCGGCTGGCGGAAAGAAGGCTCTTCGTCCGGGTCCGGCCGTCGCGCGGCCGGGACATAATGGCCGCCTGCGGCCAGCTTGCCTCCGAGCCGTAGCGCCGCATTTCTGCTCCCAAGCCTCTGCCGGGACATCTCTTCTGTGGGGGCGGCCGCTGGCCCGCCCATTTTTCCGGAGCGCGCCGCACAGCGGCGCGGCTACAGAAGAAAAAGGCATATCCCCCGCAGAGGCGCAGAGGCTGCTTTGTCTGTCCCCCGGCCCTCTTTCTCGTCCTCGTCCTCGAACTTGGATATTGGTTTTGGATTGGGGTTGCCCCGAATTGACGGAGACGGAAGACGAAGTAGAATGCCAGGCAAGGAGGTCTTTCGTGAAACGATACGATCAGGAGTTTAAACGGGATGCGGTGACCATGCTGATTAATAGCGGGAGGCCGTTAAAGCAGGTGGCCAAGGAGTTAGGTGTCAGTGATGCCAGCTTGAGGGATTGGCGGGAAACCTATCTGGAGGCCTTGGAGGGACGGCCCGCCGGGGGGGAGGGCGGGCCGACGCCGCGGGACCTGGTGGCAGAGAATCAGCGATTACGGAAGGAGTTGGAACGGGTCACGTGGCAGCGAGACATCCTAAAAAAAGCGGCCAGCATACTCTCGGAGAAGTCGCCAGGAGGTATGCTGTGATTAAGGAACTGGCGACCAACGGCCATCGGGTTGAGGAGTTGTGTGGGTTGTGGGATGTGTCTGCCAGCGGTTATTATGCGTGGGTTAAGCGCGAACCTAG
>JAAZAB010000513.1 GCA_012514555.1 Lentisphaerota bacterium | reverse complement strand
CCGGATTTCCTTGATGACGTTGATCTTCTTGTCGGGGGTGATGCTGGCGAGAACGACCGTGAACTCGGTCTGCTCGGCCGCCGCCGCAGCCGCCGGGGCCGCAGACGCCGGGGCCGCCATCATGGGCGCCGCGGCTGACACTCCCAGCCGCTGTTCAAGCGCCTTGACGAGCCTGGACAATTCCAGCACACTGATCGACTCGACCCAACTGACAAATTCCGCCATTTTGCCGTCGATCGCCACTTCCGCCTTGGTTTCCTCAGCCATTTTAGTTGCTCTCCTATGCGTTATTGAACGTGATTGATACCCGGTTACGATTGCGGCTGGACGCCGCCCTTCCTGTCCGCGGCCGCCTTAAGAACGTACAGCAGGCTGGCCACCTTCTGCTGCATGACCCCAACCAGGCCGGCCAGAGGCGAGGCCAGCGTCCCCGCGAGCATCGCGTGGAGCACGGATTTGGGCGGCAGCTTGCCGAGCTCGTCAACATCCCGGCTCGTCAATATGCGTTTTTCAAGAATCCCGAACTTGAGCTCGGGCATCTTGCATTCCTGTTTGAACGCCTGGAGGATCTTGATGGCTTCGCAGATGTCGCCCGGGCCGGTCACCATTGCCGTGGGCCCGCGCAGATCTTCCGCGCCTGGCTTTCCCCATCCGGCATCGGCGATATGCTTTTCAAGCATCGTGTTCTTCACCACGTGAAACTGCGCCCCGACCTTCGAAAGGCGGCGGCGCAGTTCCTCGATCCGGGCAACCGCCATTCCCTTGTAATCGGCAAGAACCACATATTCTCCGCCGCGCAGTTGGGCGCCGACTTCATTGTATATTGATTGCTTTTCGGGTCTCATATCCGACTCTCATCCCGCTTTCTGGGTTTTCTAGGCTTCTTGCGCCGCAACCGCGATCTGGATTCCCACGTTCATCGTTGTGCTCACCACGCAGCGCTTGATGAACACGCCCTTGGTCGAAGACGGCCTGGCCGCCGACACCGCGTTGATTACGGCATTTGCGTTGTCAACAAGCTTTGGCGCTTCGAACGAACGCTTTCCAAAGGGAACCATGACATTACCGTGCCTGTCCATCCGGAATTCCACGCGGCCGGCCTTGAATTGCTTTACCGCGCCCGCGATGTCGTCCGTAACCGTGCCGGTCTTCGGATTCGGCATCAGCCCGCGGGGACCGAGGAACTTGCCCAGCTTGCGCACTTCCCTCATCGCGTCCGTCGAGGCGATCGCGATGTCGAAGTCCGACCAGCCACCCTGGATTTTCGCGACCAAATCCTCGTATCCCACGAAGTCCGCCGCCGCCGCCCTGGCCGCATCGGCCTGGGGCCCGGTCGCAAAAACCAGCACGCGCACATTCTTGCCGGTCCCGTGCGGAAGGCTCACCGTTCCGCGCACAACCTGCTCGGATTGTTTGAAGTCAACGCCCAGCCTGAAGGCAATGTCGAAGGTCTCGTCAAACTTTGCGGCCGGATTGGCTTTGAGAAACGCTATCGCCCCGGCCAGGTCGTTGATCTTCGGATCCGCCTTGGACTTGATATTCCGGTATTTTTTTCCGTGTTTTGCCATGGTCAGTCCACCACCTCGATGCCCATGCTCCGCGCCGTGCCCTCGATTATGCGGCTGGCCCGCGCTTCCTGGGTCGCGTTCAAATCCTTGATTTTCAGCTTGACGATCTCGCGCACCTGCTCCCGCGTAACCTTGCCGACCTTGTCGCGGTTCGGAACTCCGGAGCCCTTGGCCAGCCCCGCCTTGGCCTTCAGAAGGCTGGCCGCGGGCGGGCTCTTGGTGATGAACGTGAACGATTTATCCTGGTATACGGTGATCACCACCGGGACAACCATCCCGGCCTGGCCCTGGGTCAAAGCGTTGAATTCCTTGCAGAACGCCATGATGTTTACGCCCTGCTGGCCCAGCGCGGGCCCCACCGGCGGCGCCGGATTGGCCTGCCCCGCGGGAATCTGCAACCTGATCATTCCAACAATTTTTTTTGCCATTCGTTCACCTCGCGGAGCTTAAACCCGCTCCACCTGCCAATACTCCAGTTCCACCGGCGCTGTCCGGCCGAAAATCGAAACCGAAACCTTCAACTTGCCGCGCTCCGGGTCCAACTCCTCGATAACCCCGTTGAAATTCATGAACGGGCCGTCGTTTATCTTCACGGTTTCTCCGGGCTCAAACGTGATCTTCGGCTTGGCCCTGTCGCGCTTGTCCGCGACCTGGCCCTGGATGTGCGCCACCTCGTCGGGCTGCAGCGCCACGGGGCGATCGCCGCCCAGGAAGCCAAGCACGCCGGGAATTTCCCGCACAAAGTACCAGAGGGCCTCGTTGAGCTTCCCGTCCTGGTACAGGCTCATGTTGATGAGCACGTAGCCCGGGAAAAACTTCTGCGACATCGTGCTGCGCTTGCCTTTTTTGACCTCCGTCACCTTTTCGCAAGGCACGGAGACCTCGCCTATGACATCTTCCAGCTCCTTGAATTTTGCCTGGTGCAGGATGGAATCCCGTATGCGGGTCTCCTTCCCCGTCATCGTGTGCAGCACAAACCATTGCTTTTCCATGCCCGGACCCCGCGAAAAACTAAAGCCCGCCAACAAGTAGTTTCAGCGCCTTGATGAGAATATAGTCGCTGACTCCCACGAACACGGCCAGCGCCGCAACCGAAATTATTATCACGCCGGTGGAGCGTATCAGCTCCGCCCGGCCGGGCCATTCGGATTTCTTGAGCTCGACCCCCACTTCGGTGAAGAAGCCGGTCAACTTTTTAATCCAGTTGTCTATATTCATGGTGAAATCGCAAAAGCGCCCATCCAAACCGCAGGCGTGTCAAGCTTCTGGCAGGCCAGGGGGGACTCGAACCCTCAACTCCCGGTTTTGGAGACCGGTACTCTGCCAAATTGAGCTACTGGCCTATCCTGAACCGCGAGTCCTAGCGTATTTCACGATGGACCGTGTGCTTCCTGTCAAACCGGCAGAACTTCTTCAGCTCCAGCCGGTCAGGAGTCAGCTTCTTGTCCTTCGTTGTGGTGTAGTTTCTCCGCTTGCACTCCGTACAGGCCAGCGTGACTTGTTCTCGCATGTCAACCTCTCAAAAAACCCGGCACTGGCGCGTCAGGCGATGACTTCCGTGACCTGGCCGGCGCCGACGGTCCTGCCGCCCTCGCGGATGGCGAACCGTACGCCTTTTTCCATGGCGATCGGCGCGATCAGCTTGACTTCGATCTCGACGTTGTCGCCCGGCATCACCATTTCCACTCCCTCCTTGAGCGTAACCGCGCCGGTAACGTCCGTCGTGCGGAAGTAGAACTGGGGGCGATAGCCGTTGAAGAAGGGAGTGTGCCGCCCGCCTTCGTCCTTGCTCAGGACATACATCTGGCCCTTGAAATGGGTGTGCGGCGTGATCGAGCCAGGCTTGGCGAGCACCTGACCGCGCTCGACGTCCTCCTTGCGCGTGCCGCGCAGCAGGCACCCGACGTTGTCGCCCGCGCGCCCCTCATCGAGCAGCTTGCGGAACATCTCAACGCCCGTGACCACCGTTTTCTGGGTGTCGCGGATGCCCACTATCTCCACGTCGTCGCTGACGTGCACCACTCCCCGTTCCACGCGCCCCGTCACCACGGTTCCGCGGCCTTCGATCGAGAACACGTCCTCGATCGGCATCAGGAACGCCTGGTCCGTGATGCGGACCGGCTCCGGGATGTAGCTGTCAAGCGCGGCCATGAGCTCGCCTATGCACTTGGCCGCCGGGTCGTCGGGCGTGGTCACCTGCGTCGCCGGCAGCGCCGACCCGCGGATGACGGGTATCTTGTCGCCCGGGAACTCGTAGGATGTGAGAAGCTCGCGAACCTCCAGCTCAACGAGGTCAAGCAGCTCGGGATCGTCAACCGTGTCCACCTTGTTGATGAACACCACGATGGCCGGCACGCCCACCTGGCGGGCGAGGAGGATGTGCTCCCGCGTCTGCGGCATCGGGCCGTCGGCGGCGCTTACCACCACTATCGCGCCGTCCATCTGGGCCGCGCCGGTTATCATGTTCTTGATGTAGTCCGCGTGACCCGGGCAGTCAACGTGCGCGTAGTGCCGGTTTTCCGTCGCGTATTCCACGTGGGACGTGGCGATGGTGAGAATCTTGGTGGGATCGCGGCGTCCCTGCGACTCGGAGGCCTTGGCCACCTGGTCGTACGAAATAAAGTTGCTGAGGCCCTTCAGGGACTGAACCTTCGTGATGGCCGCGGTCAGCGTGGTCTTGCCGTGGTCCACGTGCCCGATCGTCCCGACGTTGACATGCGGTTTTGTTCGCTCGAAT
>JAAZAB010000512.1 GCA_012514555.1 Lentisphaerota bacterium | reverse complement strand
TGACCCTGGCGGGGAGGGCTTGCGCGGACTCATGCCTGGTCACCGACAGAGGGAGCGCGAAATCAGGCTGGATCGTGCGGTAGCACAGGATGGCATCGGACATGTCCCCGGCCCCGAAAGCGGCCGGAATTCCGCGCGCTTCCTCGGGTTTCAGCCCGCTCGGCTCGCCCTGCGGCTTGACTTGGACGCGGCCGTCGGACATCACGGCAAGGTAACCCCGCGGCGGGTCCGTGCCGACCGGGAGGAGCGGGGTCACGACGACGCTGCCGGCGCCGGGATCGAAGGGAATCTGGTAGCCTGCCGCCAGCGTGTAATTGTTTTCCACCTTGCTGTGCAGCGTGACCTGCCATATGCCCCTGGCCGCGTCGACAACCTGCACCTTGGCGATGTCCTGGCCCGAGAGGGTCAGCAGCGTGTTGGTCAGGGGCGCCTGGAGCAGGAAAACCTTGCAGCCCGCGTTTTCAATCCTGTACCGGATATGGGTGCGGCCTTTCAGCATGCCCTGGGCGAGATCCACGCGCTGGAGCAGTTCCGGCTTGATCGTCGGCGCAAGCACTTCCGCCTTCAACACTATGCTCCAGTCCGGGCGCAGCAGCGTGAAGGCCAGGAGCCCCTGCTGGCTGATGCCGAGTTCGCGGGGATTGACCTCGCTCACACCTTCGCGCCGGAGCGTGGTCAGGCGCACGCCGCGCTCGCCCGAGACGACCAGGCTGCCGCTGTGCTTGAACGCGTTCACGACGCCCACCCTCGGCGCAGCAATCGTTTCTTCAAGGCCTTTTTCCATGCGGGAAAGAACCAGGTTGAGGTCGCGCGCGCCTGTCACCGGCCTGGTGAAATGCACAACAACCCCGCGTCCGCCGTCCTTCACCTCATCCCAGTGGCTGACATCCTGGCCGCTGAGGCTTTCCACATCGAACCCGCCAGGAATGGCCAGGCGCAGCGAGAAAATGCCCGCCTTTGCAACCGACACTTTCAGCTGGGTCGAAAGAACTATGCGCTCGTCGGCCACCGAGAGGCTGCCTTTTTCCTCAACGCGGATTTCCGGCAACACCTGCTCGGCCTGAACCACGGCCAGGACCGGAAGCTGGTGATAGCGAAAGGCCCGGCGCACGGGCGCGGACGCCGGCGCGTTCGCCGCGGGCGCCAGGTCCGGGTCGAAATCCGAGATGTTCATGGCGTTCAGGCCTTCCCTGGGCTCAACCGCGATCTGGACCGTTTCCGGGGCGGCCATGGCCAGAGCGCCGCGCTGCCGCGCCGCGTCCCGCACCTGCGGCGCGCCAATGGCGGCCTCGTAGGGCAGTCCCTCGCGCGGCGTCTGGGTGACCAGGGCCAGGGCCAGGGACCCGCTGGCCGGATTCTGAAGAATCGCCTCCAGTGTCCGCGTGACCGGATCGAAGCGCCACGTGCTCAAGCCGGGCGCCGATACGGAAGTCACGTTCATTTCCGCGGGAATCGCCATGGCAAGCGTCTTGATCTCGCCCTGGGCGACCTGGTAGCGGACAAGGTGCCGGCCGCTGACCACGCCCGGATCGAAGGTCAGCAGCGAATTCACCTCGCAGAAAAACACGGTTTTCTCCAGCTCAGTTTTGCGAACCTTTGGACGCCAGGAGAAGCGGACGCGGCCGGCAGGCGCGAACAGCGCGAAAGCCTGCGTCTGGCTGTTGCTTTCGGCGGTCCTGATATAGACCGCCTCGTCCGATCGAACTTCAAGCCCGCTTTCAGGCAGTGTCAGCACCACGTTGTTCTTCAAGTGTGCCGGCAGCTTGAAGTTCAACTCCCATTCCCCGTTGGTTTCGGAGACCGGCGCCTGGAACGAAAGGGCAGCCTTGTAATCCCCTCCCCGATTGATGTCCAGCGCGTATCCCGCGGGCGTGCTCAGGATGGATACCCGCCGCGGAGCATCCGTCTTGAACCCGGTCAGCACGCAATCCGCCGACAGCACCAGGCTGGTCACCGCGCACTCCGCCTTGAATTCAAGGGTCATGTCCACCCTGGCGCTTTTTTCCGCGCCGCGCCCGGTGCCCGGGCCTGCGATTGCCGCGTCAACCGCCTGGACCGCGATGCCCGGCGCGGCCTCCGGCTGCGGTGAAGCAGGCGCGCCGGCGGGGGCGGAAAGAACCGAAAGCAGGGAAAGCCCCGTGAAAACAAGACAGACCACGAACAACAATGGCCTGCGAACATACCCGCCCGATCCCGGCTCAATCGGCGGAGGAGCCCCGGTCTTCATTTCCGGCGGAACAGGCGCCTCCTGCGCCATTGCATGCGCCGCGGGCGGCCCCGGCTGGAAAGGCGGCAAGTCTTCGCCATTCGCCCATGCGCGGGCCTGTTTTCGCATGCGCCCCGCGTTGATGGAAGCTCGAAGCAGGATGAACGCAACGGCGGCAGGCAGCATGACCAGAATGCACAGGGCCAGGATGGCGCGCCCCGCCGTCAACTGTGCGAGCGCCGCTGTCAGCAGGGTCATTCCCAGGGCCATGCCCATTGCGCTGAACCGGGTCCGGCCCGAGAACCGGGCCAGCGCCACAATTCCCACCAGTCCCGCCGCCAGGAGAACCCGCCATGACCCGGCGCTTCCGATCCATGCGGGAACCAGGTCCAGCACAAGAAAGAGGGGCTGATCGTCCGGCAGGCTCACGCTGCGCGTGAACGACAGCTCCCGGAGATTTTGCGCTGCCTCGACAAAGGCATTTTTCAACGCGATAAACGACGGGCCTGGCTGCGCCGTCACTGCGGCGATGGCAAGGAGGATCGCGCCTGCAACAAGCGTTCCGATAGCCGACCGCCACCGGCCGGTCAACCACGAGACAAGGCACGCCGCGGCCAGGACAATAACGCAAAGCATGCACGAGTCCGCTGCCGGTTCCTCTCGAACCAGGGCTTGAATCACGCGTGCGACCGTCGAGAGAACCGCGCCCAGCCCGTTCAGCCGCGCGCCCCGGTCGGCGGCCACGTTGCCGGAGAAGTCCGCGGCGGCCAGCTTGTCCGGAAGCTTGACGATCCAGCGCGCGAAAGGAATCGGAGCATTCAGCACGGCGGGCGCTTCCAGGCGCAGCCTGGGCTGGAAAAAGCCCTGGATCCCGTTGTTCAGGGCGTACACAACCTCGATTTGAATGGGCGTGTTGAGGTCGCGCGGCCTCGGGATCGGAACGAGCAAGCCGTCCTCGCCCTGCAGCGCCGCAAGCGCCGTGCGCCTGCCGTCCGCCTCCACGAGCCGCGTCGACCACAGCCGGGCATTCTTCGGAAGGGCCAGGGCCAGGTATTGTCCCGCGGCATTTTTCACGAAATAGGTGGCGGTCGACACGGTTTCGCCCTCGCGGCTGACTTCCGTCCGCAGTGAAACATGGTCGGCCACCTGGCCGAGCAGGGACTCCGTTTCATACCTGGTCAATTTCACGCGGCTCACGTGCGGTTTTTTCACATACTTGTACGTTGCAAGGAACGGATCCTTGACCAGAAGCGCATAGGCCTCGGGCACCTCGCCCCGGTCAATGCGTATTATGGAAGGATCGCGGTCCTGCTCATCCAGCTTCAGGCTGGCCGAGCTGGCCGCCACGATGTACCCCACTTCGCTTTCCGTCCCCTCAGTCTGCACGCCGCCCACGGCGACTTCGCCGCCGGCATAGCTGACGGGCCGGTCATACTCGACCAGCAGCGTGTAGTCGCCCAGGATTTTTTCCTGGAGCGACACAATCCATGCCGTGTTGGTGCGCTCCCAGTTGCGCACATCGCGGCCCGTGAACTCCACATTCTGGTATTCCGCGGGAATGCTCAACTTGAACTCGCGGATGGGCGCGCCGCTGATGTGGTAAGTCACCAGCGCGCTGCCGTAAAGCACGCCATCGCCCAGCGAGACCAGGTGGAATACTTCAGAATGGATTACCGGCGCGGTCCTCTCCAGCGCGACGGTCGCCTGCCAGGACGAATCCTTGAACCGGAACGCCCATTGCGCGTCCGGCACGCGCATGGGCGTGGAACCCGTATGCGCTTCAATCAGGCCGGAGGATTTCTCCACCTTCAGGCGCAGCCCTTTTTCCCCGGACATGACCAGGTGCCCGCGCTCCGACCTGGCCTCGCGCACCTTGAAGGCCGGCAGGGCGAAGGCGGCGTTGTCGCCGAGCGCCCGCTCCAGCCTCAAATCCACCAGCGTTCGCCCCTGCACCGCGTTGCGGAAATACACTCTGATGATCCGGCTTCCGGCCTCGTCGCGGACGTCGTAGTCGGCAATCTCGGCGCCCGTGACCCCGGCTACCACCCAGGCCGGATCGCTTTCAAAAACGGCCTCCCGCGCCGGCGCGTCGCGCACATCCAGCTCGATGGAGGCGTTGAATATGGCGTCGTTGTCGACAACGGCAAGCACCAGGCGGTCGTCGGCGCTGACGGCCGTTACCACGTCGTCCGCGCCCAGGGCCAGCGTGAACGGCATGTTGGCAAACTGGTAGGTGAACGGGCGGCGGACGGGAAGCGCGCGCTCCGGCTCGGACGGCGATCCGAGGCTGACTTTGGGGAACGCGGCCTGGTCAACCTGGGTCAGGCCCTGGGCCTGGTTGACCATGAGCTTGATGGCGCTGTCGGTGCCGATCGTCAGGAAACCGTTGGCCCTTATGACATCGCGCGGCACGAAGGCTGGCAGGTTGAACTTGCACGGAAATTCAGGCAGAACCATTTCGCCGTTGATCTGAAGCGTGTATTGCGCGTCCTTGGGCCGGCTCAGGGAAACAACCAGGAGAGGCTGCTCCGGGTCCTGCCGGTCAATGATCCAGTCCTGTATATCCGCCCCGCGCACCTGCGTGACATTGACCTCCGGGGAGAGGGCAACCGTGAGCCTGTTCAAGCTGCCCTGCACCACGCGGTAGCCCAGGACGGCATCAATGTGCAGGGCGCCGACTCCGGCCGAAGCGATCATGTTGGCCACGCACTCAACCACGCGCTCGGCCTCCAGTTTCTTGATTTCCGGCTTCCAGCGCATCTCGAAGCCGTCGCTTATGCCAAGGAACGCCGTAACCATTGTCTCGTTCCCCGGCCCTTTATGGCGGCTTACGCTCAGCGAGCCGGGAAAAGCGACTTCAAGGTCATCGCGGTCGCACTTGACCGCCGCCTCGCGGATGGCGGACAACGGGATTGTGAACCGCGTTAGACGCCAATCGCCATCCTTGACCGGGCGGCTGGCGAAAACGAATTTCACCGACTGCCGGCCGCGCGAGTCCAGTGTCAGCCAGAAACATCCGGCGTCATCACGGGACAGCACCGCGTCTCGCGGGAGATCGGCTTCGCGGCATGCAATCTCGCCGGAAACGAGCGGAATTTTGCACGGCCGCGTCCGGGCGTCGGCAATGAACGAGAGGGTGAAAACCGCGTTCTCACCCTCGATTTCGCCCCGGACCGAGAGGTCCGAGACGGCGTAAAACTCCGCGGATGCCGGACTTGGCACATTCCTTGTCGCCAACACTTTGTTTTCAGAATCGCCTTTGACATATGGCCCTTTGGACGGGACGCCAATCCCATCATGGGAATATAACGCCTGGATCTCGCCGGCGTTTAGAGCGCGGTTATATATACGGACTTCATCGACGATCCCATTGAGTGTATAATTTGGAAACGCGATCAAGCCCCCGATTTGAAACATGCCGGATAGCGTTGTGCTCAAAGCGCCATGCAGTTCGTTTAGCCCGGAACTTTCGATTCCATCAATGTAATAACGATGGGCCCCATTGCCGCCATAGACATATGCCACGTGATACCATGTTCCTGTGGCAATCGTGCGGGCTGCCAAAAACACCCCGCCATGTTGAGAAAAGCACACATTCGACCTTCCGACTCTCCAATCCATGCCTATGGTCGCTGCTTGATTATGCAAGGCGGTTCCATACTGCATGAAAAATGCCGGAGAATCGTGGGCATCACTGTTGAGTTTGAACCAGAAAGCCAAAGACCGCGGCTGATCTCCAGCCGGAAATCCCGCATCAGAGGCATATATGCAATTACTGACGCCATCAAATAAATAAGCTTGGTTCGCGCTCCCAAGCCTATTGGCGGTCAACTTGGCGCCAAGGACTGTGGCATGGCGTCCATTTCCTGATGCGTCATTGGCATTCCCGCTGAATGGGTAATAGGCTATCAATCCGTCAGTCAATGTCATCGGCGTTATTGAATCAACATCACATGTTCTGAGCTCGCTCCCGCCAACAACGGGCGTGTTGGTTGCGGCCATTCCCGTGCCGGCCAAAACGATCCCAAGTCCTGCGGCGACAACGCTTCTCATCATCATGTGAAGTGGGCTCATATTCTGTTCCTTTTGTTGCTTGTGCCCAGAGTCTGTTTGAAAAGGTTTTGCTGGGTCGAGACCTCGGAGCGAGCCGGGCAAGGGACGACCATATGCTGAGCAATGTGAGAACTTCGCTCCTTCTTCTTGCAGATCTATGGTTAACTCTTGCCCCGGCTCGCCCAACCTTGAATCAACTCACGGCGGCCCCGCCTCCTGGAATTTCGGGGTTAACCCCATCTCTGCCATGCGCAGGAACTCCTGGATGCGATTCTCAATGCTCAGTTCCAGCGCGACCGGGCGCAGGACACGGGCCACGTCCCCGAAACTGCTTCCCGCGGCAAACGGGCTGCCGCGCAGGATTTCGGAAAATTCCGCGGCGGCCGCGGCAAGGCGGAAGCGCACATCCATGGCTTCAAAGGGCGTCGCGCCGGACGGCGGCGCGACCGGCTGCTCGATTTCCTCCATCTGTCCGGTCAGGGCGTTCCTGCACCGGACCCGGACAATGCCAAGCGGCTC
>JAAZAB010000511.1 GCA_012514555.1 Lentisphaerota bacterium | reverse complement strand
GGGCCGAGCCGATCGGCGTGCTGTACGGCGCGTATGAAGTCCTGAAACGGTACGGCGGCATCCGCTGGCTGGTTCCCGGAGACGACGGCGAGTATTTCACGGTCAAGCCGACGATCGCCGTGCCGGAGATGGACATAATCTCCAATCCGTCGTTCGAATTCCGCACGATCAATTGGGCCGCCGCCAGCATTCTCAGCCCGATATGGGATTCCTGGGACTGGATGGTGCGCAACAACCTTCGCCCGTTCGAGGGGCATCACACCTACCTGAACGAGGCACTTCATGACGGCCTCGCCGCGCGCGGGGCAGAAATCCAGGCCGGCGGGCACTGTTTCAGCAATCTGCTCGGCGGCAATAACCTTGGCGGCAAAACCAGGGCTCGCTTCAAGCAGGATTTGGAAACGCTGTACCGGGAGCATCCCGAGTATTTCCCCGTGATCAACGGCCGCCGGGTCATTCTGGAAAACCAAAAGTACCAGCCATGCACCACGCACCCGGAGGTCGTCAGGATCATGTCGGAAAACCTCGTCGGCAACCTCCGCGAATTCTGCTCGCAGTCGCCGGCCGGGCGCTACCGCCTGGTCAACGACGACGGCACCGGCTGGTGCGAGTGCGAAAAGTGCCGCGCGCAGGACCCCGCGGACGAAACGGCCGGCCGGCTGGTCGTGACGCGCTACTGGAGCTTCATCAACCAGCTCGCGGAGAAGGCCTGCGCGGCCGTCCCCGGCGCCCGCATCAATTCGATTGCGTATCAGAACTACCAGGCGGCGCCGAAGCATGTGCTCCCGAGCCAAAGCCTTTCGACGGTGGAGCTGTCTTATAACAGCATCTGCTACCGCCACGCGCTCGACGATCCGAGCTGCCTGGCCAACCGCAAGTATTATCAGCAGTATCTGGACTGGGCCGCGCTGGCGAAACAGCATGGCTACCGCCTCGTCGCCTACGCCCAGATCGATTCGCTCGGAGCCGTCAATATGCCGATCGAAGACGTGTTTGTCCACGACATCAAGCTGTATCACAAGCTCGGGATCATCGGGCTCCGGCCCCAACTGGAACCCGTCGACGGGAAATACTCGGATGCCAGAAGCCACTACAAGGAGACCTGGTATGGGATGTGGCAGACGCTGTATCTTTTCACGCAATACGCCTGGGACATTGACCGGGATTATCCCTCGATTTACGAGGAGATCAACACGCTGTATTACGGCGACAAGGCGTGGGAGGCCGGGATGCGGGACTTCCGCGCGCTGCTGCGCCAGGCGTTTCAGGAAACGCCCGGCTGCTACGGCCACGGACACAGCTCCCCGCTGGGGCGCTGTCTCGACAAGCCCGGCGTCCAGGACACGCTCCTGCGCCACCTGGCCGCTGCGGAAGCCGCGGCGGCGGGCGATCCGGACCCGCGCGCGCTCCGGCACGTCCAACGGGAACGCGCCCTGTTCGCGCGGACATGGGAAAAGTTCCGTAGTGACTACCTCGCGAATTACCGCGAGATTACCGCGTACCGGAAAAGCGCGCCGATCGCGATTGACGGCGTTCTTGACGAGCCCGACTGGCGCAACGCGGATGTCACCTCGAATTTCAAACTCACGCGGGGGGACGGCCTGGCGAAGGCGCAGACCTACGTCCGCGTGACCTATGAGCCCGAAGCGATCTATTTCGGGGTCGAGGCGATGGAGCCGGATCCGGACCAGATCAAGGCGGAGATCACGGAGCATGACGGCCCCGTCTGGACGGACAGCACGGTCGAGCTGTTCCTGACGCACCCCGACCTGGGCGCCTCCTACTACCAACTTATTTTCAACGCAAAGGGCACGGTGTTCGACCGCTTTGTGCGGCCGGGTTCTGACCCGGACGTCGCGTTCGAAT
>JAAZAB010000510.1 GCA_012514555.1 Lentisphaerota bacterium | reverse complement strand
GCCCATCACGACTTTCCGCATAGCCGATCGCATCCGGCTCGTAATACGCCCCGGGGTTATTCATGCCGGAATACCACATCTGATAACGCCCCGCATCAGCATCGTAGATGACATGCGGACACATCACGCCATGGCTCTGCCACGCGCCATCCGGCGAAAATATGAACTCCGGAAGCTTCACCCAGTGAATGCCGTTGTCACTCTCCGCGGCAAAAATGCACGCGTGCTTCGCCGCATTGCGGTCCGGCCCCTGCCCCGAGTAGTACATCCGGTACCGCCCATCGGGAAGCGCGATAACGCAGGCGCGATTGATGCGAAACTCACGCATGTCCTGCCGCGGCGACGACCCCAGCACAATCCGCGGCTCCGACCACTTGATGCCGTCATCGCTCTCCACCAACGCTATCGCATTCTGTGGCCGCCAACTCAAGTACATCCGAAAACGCCTCGCCGACCCGCCGCACTCAAGGATAAATGGATCGAAGATCGTGCCCCACTTCTCAGCGGCGATCACCGGATTGCCCGAAAACTTACACCATGCTTGCGACATACTGCGGTTTCTCCTGAAATATCATCAACGACAGTTCGGCCCGAGCGCCCTCAAAACGACCCAGGAATATAACGGATCCCGATCGTTGAACAAGGCAAAAAGCCCCTGCCCAGCCGAACTACCCCGCGCCCGTCTCCCGGCCGTGGTGCGGGCGTCCCGCCCGCACCGTCGCATGGGACCATGGCCTCACTGACCTCCGAACAGCCACACGTAAACGTGCCCCGGCCTTGCCGCCGGCGTCTCTCCCGGCCTTGCCACTGGCGTTTCTCGCGGCCGTGGTGCGGGCGTCCCGCCCGCACCCTCGCATGACCTCGGTGTCCCGGCCGTACCGCTACCATTCCCGGCGCTTGGCGGCAGCCGCGACAGCGGCAACGACAAGCGCCAGAGACGGGATAGAGTGGAGGAGCGCGAGGGGGCGGGGAAGGGTCAACGCCCCTTCCCCGCCCCCTCGCATAACCAAACTCCCAAACTCCCAACCTCTTACAACGCGACCTCCAAGGCGCCAAGGCCGTCTTCGCATCGTGCGACCTCCGCCCCGTCCACGTAGAGCGCCAGACCGCGGCCCCGCTGGTATCGGCTGCCGTCGCAGTCAAACTGCAATGCCAGCTCATGACCGCGCAACCGAACGCCGTCCAACAGGAAATAATCCCAGCATTCGGCGGGCAGCAGCGGCGCCACGCGGACTTTCCCCGGCACGTCCGGATCAATCCCGCACAAGCCCGTAATGATCAAATCGGCATAGGTCGAATGGCTGTAATCCTTGCCGCGCTCATGGATGAGTGCGCGACTCTTGACCCCGGCGCGGTCCCACGCACGCAGAATGTCCCGCGTGAGCCATTCGCCGGTAAACGGATGTAGATTTTCGTCGATCCAAGGAATGACCCGGCCGTTTTCCCGCAGATAGTGACTCCGGGTATAGCACGCAAGCGTCTCAAAATAGGCACGACAGCCGACCTCGGCGCTCGTTCTTTCATGAAGCAGCCGGGCGAGGCCGGTCAGGGTAACTGCGGTCGCAAAAGGCCATGACGGTCCATTCCACTGGCACTCGTGGCCGCTGCGATCCAACTGAAATTGCGGGTGTCGCCGTTCAGCCGTCGTCGGCCCGAATGGCGCCAAAAATCCCTCGGGATCAACCAGCTGCCGCCAGGTCGAATCGTACTTCGCAGCCATCTTCGGGAAGTAATACCACGGGGTATAACCGTGGAGTTCCCGCACACCGACAAATGAGCCGTCCTCTTCCCGCCGGGTCATAAAGAATCCCGCTTCGTCGTTCCACAGCCGCGTTTCGATAAGTTGCCGCAGCCCCTCGGCGTCCTTGCGGTATTGCTCAGCCTGCCGCAGGTCCCCGGCCCGAGTGCCGATTGTCGCCAGCGCCATGGCTTCGGCCGCCATGCAGCTGTTGATGGTGACCCGATAACCACTGCCGCCAATGGAGCACTCCATGCCATCCCGGCCATCGTTCTGGCGAAAGAGTCCGTCTGGACCCAGGTGCGTCTCCTGCCATTTCGCATAATTCGCACAGAGCGCCGGATAGAGCGCAAGCGCCAGAGATTCGTTGCCCGTGACCGCGACCACATCCAACGCGGCCGAAGCCACCCCGAAGGTATAACTGCGCACCGCCGCCTTCGCCTCCGGATTTAGCCAGAAACGCAGATACTCCTCGGCGATTCCCTTGCCCTTCAGCCACCGGGCCTCCCGTAACTGATGGGCGGCGGGGCAGTTGATGGTGTTGAACGCACCAGCCCAGGGCACATCCGGCATGAATTCCAAAATAACCCGGCCAAACGGCGTCCGACGAATATGCTTGCGGAAACTCCACCACCGAAAATACCAGATTTCGCGGAAAACCGGGTCCGGACAGTCAAAACGCGGAATCTCCGCTGTCAGAAAGTCCTCGGCCCGGTCATTCGGAATATCGCCCCGATAAAGCTCATCGTCCTGCGCATTGAAACGCTGGCAATAGTCCGCAATGATTTGTCGATCAATAAAATCTTTCACCGTAGTCATTCCCTTGGTGCCGTAGTGTAGTTGAGGTCGTGCAAAAAGCCCCAGGCACTTATTATCTGTCGTGGCTGCTCGCGACCAGCCATTCTTGCCCCATAAAATAAGACCTGCCCGCCGCATAAACAACAGGGTCAAATTCAGCCCCTGTCCCCCACTCCTGGCGCTCTATAGCCGCCGCGAAGCAGCTATCAGACTATTCCTGCACCTGCAGTGCAGTATAGTGGACCCCGAAAATTGGACAAGGCGATAAGTGTGAAAGACATTATCCTCAGCCCAACCCAAGGAGGTCTCCCGGATGAACAAGAAGAAGCGCCATTTTACGCCTGAGTTCAAGGCCAAAGTT
>JAAZAB010000509.1 GCA_012514555.1 Lentisphaerota bacterium | reverse complement strand
CGCTCGCAAAGTTCCGCGATGTCCCTGCGGATCGTGTTTTTGGATACGTCAAACTTTTCAAGCAGCTGGGGGATGGACGCAAATTGGTGCTGGATCAGATATTTTTCGATCTCGTTGATTCGGCTCAGTTTCATTTTTATTCCTGCCTTTGGTTTCATGCTGTCCATATTGTACCAAAAACATGCCAATTTGTGAATGTATTTTTCATTATAATATTGAAATGTTGGGGTACTTGTGCTAAAATATTACCATTATATAACCAAAATATAGCCAAAACATATACAAATTATATAACGCTGAAGAAGAGGTTAAGAAGATGGCAAAAGAAAGCGTGAAGGACATGATGCGGTTCGCGGCCCGGATCCGGCTGGAAACCATCCGTGAACTGGCCGGCCTGGGTTTCGGCCATGTGGGCGGCGCCATGAGCGTGGTGGAATTGCTGGCGGTCCTGTACGGGGGCGTCATGCGGATCGACCCGGCGAGGCCGGACTGGGAAGAGCGGGACTGGCTGGTCTGTTCCAAGGGGCACGCGGGGCCGGCGCTGTACGCGGCGCTGGCGCTGAAAGGATATTTTCCTATGGAAATGCTCTCCACTCTGAACAGGGGCGGGACCAGCCTTCCGAGCCACTGCGACCGGAACAGGACGCCGGGCGTGGACATGACCACCGGATCGCTGGGTCAGGGAATGAGCACGGCCATCGGCGTCGCGCTGGGCAACCGCCTTGACAACCGCGAAAACTGGACCTACCTGATCCTGGGGGATGGCGAGCTGGACGAAGGACAGGTCTGGGAAGGCGCGCTGTTCGCGAGCCATTTCAGGGTGGACCATCTGATCGTGTTCGTGGACAGGAACAAACAGCAGCTGGACGGCTGCACAAAGGACATCATGAACCTGGGGGACGTCGCGGGCAAGTTTAAAAGCTTCGGGTGGCATACGCAGGAAGCAGACGGCCACGATCCGGGCGCGATTCGGGATGCGGTCCAAAACGCCAAGGAGGCGGCGGGCAGGCCCTCGGTGATCGTCCTTGATACGGTCAAGGGGAAAGGCTGCACGTTTGCGGAAGGCGTACTGTACAACCATCACATGAGCATCCGGGAAGAAGAGGGCAGAGAGGCGGTCCGTGCGGCCGAAGCAGCCCTGGCCGCATTGGGTGGGAAAGGCAGCGTTTGAAAATGAATGTGAAGATACGCGACGATTTTAAAAAAGACGACCGGATGATGCGGTCGGTATACTGCGACACCCTCATGGAAATGGCCGGGAAGGACGGGAGGGTGGTGGCGCTGGACGCCGATCTGATGAATTCCATGGGAATGATGCCGTTTCTGGAAAAGTTTCCGGAGCGCACCTTCAACTGCGGCGTGCAGGAGGCGAATATGATGGGCGTGGCGGCCGGGCTTTCGGCCACCGGGAAGATCCCCTTTGCGCACACCTTCGGGCCGTTTGCCACCCGCAGGTGCTTTGACCAGGTGTTCATCTCCGCGGCGTACGCAAAGCTAAACGTACGGATCGTGGGTTCGGACCCGGGCATCACCGCCGCCTACAACGGCGGGACACACATGCCGTTTGAAGACATGGGACTGATGCGCGCCATACCCGGGGCGACGGTGATCGAGCCGACGGACGGCGCCATGCTGCGGGACCTGCTCTGGCAGTTAAAAGACCTTTACGGCGTGTTTTACCTGCGGCTTTTGCGCAAGGAGCCCGTGATGATCTATGAAGAAGGCAGCCGCTTTGAGATCGGCAAAGGCATCGTCCTGCAGGACGGATGGGACGTGACGCTGATCGCGAGCGGGGTGCTTACCAGCGAGGCGCTTCGGGCGGCCGGCCTGCTGAAGGGGATGGGGATCTCGGCCCGGGTGGTCAACATGTTCACCTGGAAGCCCGTCGACCGGGAGCTGATCGGGAAATGCGCGCGGGAAACAGGCTGCATCGTAACGGTGGAGAACCACAATATCATGGGCGGGCTGGGCAGCGCGGTGGCCGAGGCCATGGCCGAGACAACGCCCGTGCCCATGGAGCGGATCGGTAGCCGGGACAGGTTCGGGGAAGTCGGCCCGGTGGATTACCTCATCCGCGCGTTCCATATGACGGCGGAGGACATCGCCGCCATGGCGCAGAAAGCGGTCAAAAGAAAATAAAACTTATTGAAAGAAAGGGAGGAAAAGAAATGGCGAAGGTAAAGGTTGGCGTCGCGGGATACGGCGTGATCGGGCAGAGGCTGGCGGACGGCGTGGCGCTGCAGGGGGATATGGAACTCGTCGGCGTCGCGGACATCGCGCCCACGCTCTCGGTGCGGGCGCTCAAGGCGTCCGGGATGCCCTACAGGATGTTCAACGCGGACCCGAAAAACAGATCCATGGAGGAAGCAGGGATCCCGGTGTCGGGCAGCTTTGAGGAACTGGTGCAGGAAGCGGACATCATGCTGGATTCGTCCCCCGGCGGCGTGGGCGCCAAAAACAAGGAGATCTACGCGAAATACGGCAATAAGGCTGTGTTCCAGGGCGGCGAGAAAAACGAAGTGGCAGACGTGTTCTTCCATGGATACGCGAACTACGAAAAGGGAATCGGGCAGCAGTTTTTAAAGCTGACCTCCTGCAACACGACCGGGCTCATCCGCGCGGTGGACCTGCTGGACCGGGCGGTGGGCCTCCATAAGGTGGCCATCACCATCATCCGGCGGGTGGCCGATCCGGGCGATTACCACCGGGGCCTCACCAACGCGCTGCAGCTGGAGAAGGCGCCCAGCCACCAGGCGGTGGACCTGATGACCATCATGCCGCACATTCCCTGCACGGGGATCTTGGTGCACACGCCGGTGACGCACGGGCACATCATCACTGTTCTGGCCACGCCCAAAAAGAAGATCGATCAAAGCGGGCTGTGGGAGATGGCAAATGCCCACCCGCGGATCATGCCGGTGCGGCTGGCCGACGGCTTTTTGGGCAACGCGTCCCTGTTCCGGTGGGGGCGGGACGTCGGCAACAAGCGCGGGGACATGTACGAGATCGCGCTTTGGGAAGAATCCATCGTGAAGTCGGGGGAGGACATCGTGTTCGCCATCAACATCCCGCAGGAGT
>JAAZAB010000508.1 GCA_012514555.1 Lentisphaerota bacterium | reverse complement strand
GAGGTGGAGCTGGAACCGCTTGGCGAGCCGCCCGCCGCGATTCACCTGCGGCTGCCGCACCCGAAAAGGCTCCGCGCCCGGCGGTGCGACGGCGGCGACTATCAGCCCGCCGGCGAGTGCGTCCGGCTTGCGCCGGGCGCCCGGTCCTGGCGGGTGGAACTGGCCTTTTGAGGCTTTCGCGTTTGGTCAGCGCGCGCTTTTCTGGCAGACTTTCCGGAAGTGGTAGCCGTAGATGGCCAGGACGAGCGCATCGGGAATCAGGCGCGGCCGATGGAACTGCGTCCAGAACAGCAACTTCCAGTAGGCCCATCGGCCGCGTTCGAAAAGGCCGAGCTTGAAGAACGAATAGAGCAGCGCCTTCAGGTGGCCTCTCTGGAAATGGCCCCGGACTTTGGGCGGATTGTATTCCCGTAAAAACGTGCGGATCCGCCGGTAAAAGGGGTCCGGCGCATAGATGCCGTCCAGAATGCGTTTGTAGCCCGCCTTCAGCGTCTCGAGACTCATGACGGGCACGATGTTGGTCGTGCCGTCCACGTTGTCGCCCGTGGAGTCGCCCTGCAACCGGCCCGCCGCCTTCAGACGCGCGTAAAGCCGGGTGCCGCGGGGCGCCTGCAGCAATCCCACCATGGCCGTCACGATGCCGCTTTTCTGGATGAAGTCGATCTGGCGCTGAAAGATGGAGGGGCGGTCGTGGTCGAATCCCACGATGAAGCCGCCCTGAACCTGCAAACCGGCGCGTTGGATGCTTTTGACCGTGGCCACGAGATCGCGGTTCCGGTTCTGGGATTTGCCGCATTCGGCCAAGGAGTCCTCGTTGGGCGTCTCGATGCCGATGAAGACCTTGGTGAACCCGGCTTCCACCATCTGCCGGACCAGCGCGGGGTCGTCCGCCAGGTTGAGAGAGACCTCGGTGAAAAACAGAATGCCGGGATTCTTTTTGCGCCAGGCAATGAGGGCCGGCAGCAGGTCGTTTCGCAGGAACGCCTTGTTCCCGATGAAATTATCGTCCACGAAGAACACCTCGCCGCGCCAGCCCAGCGCGTGGAGCCGATCCAGTTCCGCCGTGATCTGGGCGGCGCTTTTCATCCGGACGCGGTGTCCGAACAGGGTCGTGACATTGCAGAAGTCGCAGTTGAACGGGCAGCCGCGGGAAAACTGCATGGCCATGGACGCATAGCGGCGCATTTCCAGCAGCTCCCAGAGCGGTTGCGGGGTCTGGTGGAGGGCCGCGAATTCGGGGGTTGTGTAGACCCGTTTCGCGTGTCCCCGTTCCAGGTCTTGGAGGAACAGCGGCAGGGTTTGTTCCGCTTCGTTCAAGACCAGATGGTCCACGTCGGGGAACAGTTCCTGGCTGACGGTGAAGAGAGGCCCGCCGGCGACCACCTTGACGCCGGCGGCCTTGCACTGGTCGAGGATGTGGAGGACGGCTTTTCGTTGGACGGCCATGGCGCTTACGAATGCGTAATCCGCCCATTTCAAATCCGCATCGCGCAACCGCCGCACATTGGCGTCGACCAGACGCTTGTTCCAAGCGGGCGGCAGCATGGCGGCCACGGTGATCAGGCCCAGGGGAGGGAAGGCTGCCTTTTTACCGACGAATTCAAGGGCGTGTTTGAAACTCCAGAACGTGTCGGGGAATTTCGGGTAAATCAACAGAATATTCATGGCGGGGCGCGACTGTTTCGATTCTCACATTGGTTTTCCAGTTAACGCGGACCCTGCTCATGCCCCCTTCAGTATTCATAGACTACCATAAAATCACGTTTTCAGACAGGAAAAAGAAACAGCGGCCCGAAAGCCCTGGACCGGACATGCTTTTCGCTTGAACCGTCCCGGTTCGCCG
>JAAZAB010000507.1 GCA_012514555.1 Lentisphaerota bacterium | reverse complement strand
TCGATTTCGATAGCGATTTCGATAGCGATGCCCCATCCAATATCCGAATCCAAGGAACAAGAATTCTAAAACAGAAGAAGGACCTACGTATGCGCGGCCTATCGCGCCACGCCGTGGCGCGCTACAGAAAAGGCGCCGAATGCGTTCCACTTGGAGAGCGGACGGCCCCGGCCGCCGTATGCGTGCGGAAAAGCGCGCCGCACAGCGGCGCGGCTACACAAGAGGCAAGCGCGTTCCCACTTGGAGAGCGGACGGCCCCGGCCGCCGATGAAAAAAGTATGCGCGGCCAATCGCCCGCCGCGGACGTCCCTGTCACGGCTTCGTTTTCTCCCACTGTTCGGCCGCGCCCGGAACGATATGAAAGAGCGGATGCGCGTCGGGGCGTGAGATGCGTTTCGCGCTTTCGAATAAAGACGGGGCGCGGGACCTCAGCTTCGCCTTGAGGTGGGCCCACTCGTAATCGAGCTGGCCTCTTGTGACAACGATCCGCGCGGCGCGCCCGCCGGAGGCTATTTTCGTCTTGTCGAACGAGTAGCCCCGGGCCTCGGCCTCGGCGTGAACGACGCGCAGGTAGAACGCGATCGCGTTCATGGGCGACGCGGCGCTGCGGAAGCGAATCAGCTGCGGGTGCCGGGTGTAGCCCCGCGTCTTTCCGCCAAGGACCGCCTGGGCGAGAAGAGCCTCGCGCCAGAGCGCGACGAGGCCGCGCGCATCAAGGTGCCTGGGATGTAATGTCCAGAGGCGCATGATTCACCCGAGCCCGCGCATCCGGGCAAGCCACTGCCCGGCTTCCTCCGCGGACGCTCCCACGAGGTTGAAAATGAAGCGGGTTCCGGCGGGCGCCTTCCTGACGAGGCGCGCGATCTCCTCCTCGGGTATCCAGGCGAGAACGTGAACGGGCGCGGCATCGCCGGCAAAGTGATCCAGCAGCGGGGAATATCCCCGGCTGGCGGCGACGCGGTTGAAGGCGTAGAAGTTGGGAATCTTCTTGAAGCTTTCGAACTGGTGCTCGGCCGCGGCGCAGCAGTGCATGCCCAGGCCGCCGAAGGTCTCAGACAGGTCCAAAAGCTCGGGCAGGCAGAACTTCTCGAACATTGCGGCGCTGAACGCGCCGCATTCGTCGTTTGACAACCACGGCCCCATTTCGGGCGGCGCCCATACGGACGGGCAATGGCAGGGGCTGCAGTTTGGGAACTCCTCCCGGAAAGCCGCCAGGAAAGCCTTGAACAGGCTTGCGCACTTGCCGGCCAGACGCATTACCGCGGCTGAATCCCTGTCGTCAAGCATGGCGCACAGGAAATCCGTCTTGTTCCATACCAGGGCGGCGGTGTCGAACCCGCTCTGCATGTCCGGGGGCCCGAGGCACGCGTCCGGGCCAAGCTCGTCGCGCACAGCGCGCGCAAGCTCGAATATGCGGTACAGGACCGGAACTTTCCAGATATCGGGAACGGAGAGCCTGTCCGCCTCTTCGGCCGTGGAAACCAGCGGCATGGCGCACGGATTGCTGTCGGGAAAACGGTGGACTTCGCACCCAAAGGCGGCCGCATAGATGTGGGTGCCGGTGCCGATCTTCGCGAAAGGCACAGAGTCATCGCCGACCGCTTCGAGCATATCAACCTGGCGGCGGTAGCCTTCAACGACCCACGGCGCCCAGTTTTTCGCCGGCTTGTCCGAGATGGTGAAATCGTAGTCCGGGTGTTCCGGTATGGAGACGCCCCGGGGCGCGCACACGAAGCCATGCCGCTCAAACGGGCCGCGCGCGAAAATATTTCTCAGGAACGATTCGTTTCGCGCAATCAGCCTGCTGCTCGTTGCCATTGCTCTTCCAGCCAACCGGGCTTGTCCGAGCGCCGGCGCCCGGAGCCCTGTTCTACTCTTCGAAAACAAGCAGGCTGTACCCCGGCATTTCAGGCACAACCGCCGTCGCATAGCCATCACGCCCCGCCTCGAACTCGATCGGCGTCCTGTCCGGCGCCAGGTAGGCCCGGGCCGGGGCGAAACCGTCAAGGCGCAACCCTATTTTCACATCCCTCAATACAATGGCTTCCTCGATCATGTCCATTTTAGCGCCCCTGCGCTCGGGAACGTACGACAGGATGTGGACCATCCTGCGGCCGGGGTTTTCCTGTTTCGTGACCGTAACCCTGGCAAAGGACGGCAGCCCGCCCGTCCTGAGCAGCGGCCGGGGCAGAAATCTTTCGAGAACCGTCCCGAGCAGCCGGCGCAGCGGAACCTGCGCATGCTTGTTGTACGAGAGGAAGACAGGGTGCGTAAAATGGGCCACAAGCGGGGCGATGGCCAGCATTGGCGCCGAAGTCGGCTTGTCCGGGGGAATGTAACAAAAGTGATGCTCGCCGTCCCAGCCCCTGTTGTAATACGGCGCGACGATTCCGGCCGCCACTTCAGCGCCGGGCAGAGCTTCGACTTCCGTTCCCCTGTCGTAGAGCGCGATCGGCATATCGGGCATGCCCCCGGCATAATCAGCCTTGACGCTGAAGAATGCGGGGGCGTGCGGGCTCTCGCCCTTGTAGGCCAGCCGCCAGTATTCCGGCAGCGCGAATTTCCTTCTCCCGGCGTCAAGACCGGACCAGGCGGACGATATCACATGCCCGCCGGCCTTCAGATGGGATTCGACAAGCTCCAGGGTTCTCCCGAAAAGCTGAACGTCGTCGCACAGCAGGAGAAGCTTGGCGCGATCGGGAGCCGCACTGCCGGGAAGAATGTCGAACTGCTGCTTCAGCTCGCAGAGCATCCGCGCCGCCCCCTCGGCGGCCGCGATTCC
>JAAZAB010000506.1 GCA_012514555.1 Lentisphaerota bacterium | reverse complement strand
TGAGTCAGTGCCGCGGCAGGCGGAATGGGTCAAGGATTACCCGCTCGACCGTTACCCGGGCGCGGTCCACGCGGGCGGGGCCCGGGCGATTATCGAGACCATCATGGCCAGTCTGGAGCCGGTTACGCTGATCTGCATCGGGCCGCTGTCGAACATCGCCGAAGCGCTTCGCCTCGAGCCGCGCATTGCCGGCCGGACGCGCTTTGTGGGCATGCAGGGCAGCGTCAACTGGGGCATAACGTCGAACCTGTTCCTTTCGCTGGTCCCGGGCGCACGCGCCGAGTGGAATGTCGTCTGCGATGTTGCGGCCGCCCGTGACGTCTTTGCCGCGCCCTGGCTGGAGGCGGCGATCACGCCGCTGGACACCTGCGCCCGCGTGGTGCTCGACGGCGCGCGTTACCGGCGGCTGCTCAGTTCGAATGATCCGCTGCTGAAGGCAGTGCTGGAGAACTATCGCCTCTGGGCACAGACTCACGGCGGCCGATGCAATGCCGGAGCGCAGTCTTCAGTGCTCTTCGACTGCGTGGCCATTCACCTGGCGCGCACAACCGCATGGCTGAAAATGCGGCGCATGGGCATGCGCGTGGACGCCGAAGGTTTCACCCGCGAGGATGACGCCGCGCGCCCGTTCAATGTCGCCCTTGAATGGGATGACTACGAGGCCTATGCGGATGATCTCGTGAGCCGGCTCGGCGGGTAGCGGCCCCGGCCGCCGGGCTGCGCGCCTCCGCCGCCGCAAGGCGCGGAAAGAAGCCTTGAGCAAGCGCTATTCGCCTGTATGAATGCCGGCCGGGCCATGCTCACGAATACGTGCCACGCAAGTGGCAGACTTGCAGTCCCGCCTTGAACGCCTTCAGACTGACGGCTTGTTTTGGGGCGAATGCCAGGGTTCGCGGCTCGCCGGGCAGCAGGGTAAAGCAGTTGTCGTCGAATTCGCCGCGGATTCCGGCCGCGCTCAGGCTGACGTAGAACGCGGGCTTGTCGGCCGACACCGTGACGCTGAAGTTTCTTCCGTCCTGTTTCACGCGGGTGGCGATCCTGGCCGGGGCAAGATTGCACTTCTTGTAGACCTGGAAGAAATGCTCGTTGCGGAACGTTTCGCGGCCCGCGCTCAAGGCCATGCTCAGGAAGGACGATTCCGGCGCGGGCGCCAGGTCGGCAATTTTGAAGCGCTTGATGAGCCTGGCGCTTGCCGCGGGCAGGCGCACCTTGATCCGCTCCCGGCGGGCGGCCCTGCCCCCGAACTCGATGACGCTCAAGGTGAGCGTGCCCCTGAAGGGAACTGGCCTGTCGTTTACTGCCCAGATTTCCACCTGCCCGTTTGCCGCCGGCCGGGCCGTCACGAGCACGGGCGCGTAGAAGCGCCTTGCCATGTAATGGAGCAGCTTCCACTTGCCGCCGTATTCGAGAGAGGCCCATGAGCACACGGGCCAGGTGTCGTTCAGCTGCCAGTAAAGCGTGCCCATGCAGTGCGGCCGCAGGCTCCGCCAGTACTCGACCGCGGTCTTCATGGCCAGCGCCTGCTGGACCTGGCTGAGGTAGACGAAGTTAGCGAAGCCTTCCGGGGTTCGAAAATAGCGGCTGAACATCTCGATGATGCGCGAATTTCCGCCCGTGTTGCGCTGGTGAAACTCCATTACGGGCGCTGTCACGTTGAACTGGTCGCGGGGCGCATAGGCGCTTATGGCGTCCGTGGACGGGAACGATTGGTACCCGAACTCGGAGCAGAAGCGCGGCTTGACCGTGTAGAAGGCGTCGAACGATTTGCTCTCGTGCCAGACGCTCCAGAAATGCATGTCGCCGCGCTTGTCGCTGTGCCAGCAGTCGGAATAGTCGCCGCGGCCGCCGCAGGGGCTGCTAGGCCAGAAAACGCGGCCTGGATCGAACTCGTCGACGGCCCTGCCGAGAACCCCCTCGTTAAGGCGGTCGTAGTCCAGAAGATAGCGGTCCCGGTTTTTGCGCGATTCCTCGAACCAGTTCAATGCGCCCACGTTTTCGTTGTTGCCGCACCAGATCGCGAGGCAGGCATGGTCGCGCAGACGCTTCACCTGGTGCCGCGCCTCCTGCCGCACAAGCTCGAGAAACCCGGGCGTGGCGGGGTAGAGCGCGCAGGAGAACATGAAATCCTGCCAGATGAGCAGCCCCTTTTCATCGCACAAATCGTAGAAGTCGTCCGACTCGTACCGCCCTCCGCCCCAGACGCGCAGCATGTTCATGTTGGCGAGCGCCGCGCTGGAGAGGAGGTCGTCGAGCACGGCGCGGGTCTGGCGCTGCGGCAGGGCGTCGGCGGGTATCCAGTTGGCGCCCTTGCAGAAGATGTCCACGCCGTTGACGCGAAACGTTATGGAAAGGCCTTCCCGGTCTTCCCGGCTCACGACCTCCAGCGTGCGAAGCCCGATGCGCTTGCGAACCTCGTCGCCCGCCACCCGGACGGTGAGGTCGTAGAGCGGCTGGGCGCCGTGGCCGTTTGGCCACCACAGCCTGGGGTTAGCCACGGTGACGCGCCCGAGAAGCGTGTTCGAGCCTTGTCGCAGCCTGACGGGCTGCGACACGTTCTGGCCGCCCAGCGTTATGTCAAGGACGCTTGCTCCGTCGGCGGGCGCCTCCACCTCGACCGCCACCTCGACCTCGACTTTATTGCGGGAATGCTTCTGGGTGGCGGCCACGTATTCGATGCGCCCTTCGGAGGTGGCGCCAAGATAGATCGGCCCGGCAATGCCGGACACCATCAGGCAGGGGCCCCAGTCCCAGCCGGCATGACACTGGACCTTGCGCAGAAGATTGCGGTGCAGCGGCTCGGCCGGCGGCACGGGGTAGGGCAGATTCCGGGCAACGGCGGCGGCGGCCTTGGCGGGCGAGGCGAATTCCACGCGGATGTCGTTGAGCCCGGCGCGGAGGAATTTTCGCACCTCAAACCTGCGCCGAACGAACATGTTCAGGGTGCTCGCAACCCGTCGGTTATTGATGAACACCGCGGCCGCCGTGTCCAGGCTCTCGCAGTTCAGGAAAATGGATTTTTCATCAAGGAACGCGGGCGGAACCTGGAACTGGCGGCTGTATATCCAGTCCTCGCGTCCGACCCACTGCACGGCGAGTTCGTTGTCGGCCCAATAGGGGTCCGGAATGCGCCCTGCGGCCAGCAGCGCGCTGTGGTTGTCGCCGGGTACCTGTGCCGGCACGGCAGCGCCGGAGCGTTTCGATTTCAGATTCCAGCGCCCGGACAGATCGAGTGTTTTCATTCTGTTGCGTGCTCCCTTAAAAATTAATTGTGTCACATCTTTCCGACCAAAAGCAGCCCGCCCGCGTACACCGCGAAATCGGCAAATTGCCTGGGGTCCTTCATTGTTTCGTTACGGCGCTTCAGTATTTCAGCCTTGTCGAAGCGCCTCGCGCTCACTTCGAACTTCACCGTGTGCCAGGCGTCCGGCAGGTTCTTGAAAACGAAGTTCGATATTCGATGCCACGTGCAGTATTCGTCAAATTGACACATGCTTTTCGGCGCCTCACCGTCAATCGTCACGATCAACTCCCCCGTGTCCGGGCCGACAATGTTCGCGAGCCCTATTGCGGAGCCCTTGAATTTCACCGTGAACGATGCCCCGGGCGCCGCGGCTCGGAATATGGACGGCATGAACCGTTCGAACTGGGATGCAACGGGGTGCGAGCGCATGTCGAGCCTTTCCCAGTCCGGGCCGGTGATTGCGTCCGACGCCGGGAGCATTGTCGCCCATTCGAGGTTGCCCGGAGTCAAAGGCGCGGGCAATGCGCGCGCGCCCGGGTCTGTGCCGCGCTTTTCGATCTCGATAAGAGACCGGGCGATGATTTCCTGGTAGACGGCGTGGCCAGTGTCCGTATAGGGGTGAACACTGTCGGGGGAGAAGAGGATTTTTCCCTTAAGCGCGGCGGCTTCCTCGGGCGTTTTCGGCTTTTCGCCCTTGAAAACGAGCTTTCCTTCATTCAGCAGGCGGACCACTTCCACGCCCAGCTGGATGGACGGTATGCCGTAGTGGTCGGCAACGCGCTCCATAACGCTGGCCGAGGGGTTGCAGCGGCCGGCCTGGAGGTCCTTGAGCAGCGAGTCGGTCAGGGTGTACACAAAACATATGTCGACAAGCGGGTTGTGCCGGCGCGCCTGGCGAACGATGCCTTCCATCGAACGGTAAATGTCGTCGGCCTTTCCGCCGCTGTCGTTCACGGCGAATTCAACGAAAATGAGGTCAGGGTCATGCCGCAGCACGTGCCGGCCCATCCGGAACGCGCCGAACTCGCTGCCGGTCCCGCCGATCGCGGCGTTGATCTCCACAAAAGAGGCGGCCGGATACCGCTCCCTTAGCCAGGCAAGGCTCTTCACGCGCCAGCCCGCCTGTTCGGTTATGCTTCCGCCGAAGTACGCCACGCGCGACTCCCTGCCGGATTGCGCCTTGGCAAAGAACGCCGGAAGACCGGACCGCGCCTTCACTTCTTCCGCCGTTACCGGCTGGTATCGCCATTCATTTTTCTTGCCGCCGTCCGAGTTTATATCCGCCATGTCTCCTCCATACAGCCAACACGGAATATTCAATATCCAGGGAATCCGATGAATATTGGGAGTTCCTTGTTGGATATTGGATATTCGATTGCTCTTTCCAGGTTGAACCTCCCTGCAAGCGCCGGTCTGCCCGGAATCAGGCTGTCAGGCAGACCGGCGCCGGGACCTGCAGGGGCGCCCCGGATGGCGTGATTCCGCCCGTATCCGAATTCACCCGGAACACCGAGATCGAATCGCTTTCAGCGTTGGCAATGAGCATCAGCGTCCCGTTCTCAGCCAGTAAAAAGTTGCGCGGGCACCTGCCTCCGCATGGCAGAAAGTCCTTGAGGACGAGCATTCCGCTGTTCTCTTCGATCTCGTAGCAGGCTAGGCTGTCGTGGCCCCGGTTGGACGCGTACAGATGCCGGCCATCGGGCGACACGTGAATATCGGCGGCCGAGGTTGTGCCGGACCAGTTTTCGGGCAGCGAGGAGATGGTCTGTATCGGTTTCAGGATGCCACGCGCCACTTCATATTGAAATGCAGTAACAGAGTTTCCGAGCTCGTTGACAAGGTATGCGTGGCGGCCGCCGGGATGGAACGCCATGTGGCGAGGCCCGCTGCCCGGCGCGCCGGCCACGTCCGGCGGATCGCAGGCCAGAAGCGCTCCCGACCCGGCGTCCAGCCGGTATGCCATGATTCGATCCATTCCTAGATCGGCGGCGAAAGCGAAACGGTTGTCCGGGGAGAGTGTCACCGAATGCGCGTGGGGCCCGTCCTGGCGTCCGGGAATCACGCCTGACCCGCCGCGATGCTGGACAAAGGCCGTTGCTTCGCCGAGCGCCCCGTGTTCCGCTATCGGGAATACCGCGGCGCTGCCGGAGGCGTAGTTGGCCACGAACAGGTGTTTGCCGCGGGCGTCCACGCACAGGTGGCAGGGGCCGTCGCCCTTAGAAAGCTGCTTGTTCAGGAGTTTGAGCCGGCCGGTCTCGGCAGCCACCTCGAACGCATTGACCGAGCCGTGCATGCGCCTACCCTCATTGCGCTCTTCGCTGACGGAATAGAGAAAGTTTCCCGAGGGGTGCATTGCCTGGAACGTCGGATTCGAGAGAGGCGCGGCCGGCTGAAGGTCGCTCAAGCGCCCCGCGTCCGCGTCAAGCCATGCCCAGTACAAGCCTTCGCTGCCGCGGCTGCTGTAGGTTCCGATGAAGATAGCCTGTCGCTTTTTTGCATTCATCCTATAGAGAGCAGTTCAGCCGTTTCGCTGCCGAACAGTTTTTGTTGTAGTGATTCCGCATAAGGCAGTTAGGTTTGATGTATTTGCTTGGATGACTGTCACTAAATTGGTGAAACGCACGCAACGCTTCGGTATGTTCTTTGTGATCAAACGAAAGGACATACCATGAACGAAGACGTTGCGTGCAGTGGGGATAGTCTCACAAAGGCGTCGGAAAGGCAAGTCTGGCAGAAGTTGTTGCTGGGCCGAGGGAGGACATACGAGGTGGCGTGGGACACGCCGGCGGCGCTCGCCTCCTTTTCCTGTTGGCTATCGCGTGAGGCGGCGGCTATACTGTCCGCATGAAAATCGTTCGCCTGAAAAACATCGGCGCCGCGGTTCTGGCCTGTGCGGCGTTTACGCTGGCGGAGGAGACTATGGACACGACATGGCGGAAGCTGACGGCGGAAGAAGAGCGCGTGATCGTTCACAAGGGCACCGAGAAACCCTTCTCCGGCAAGTACACGAAACATCCGGCGGCCGGGGTTTACGCCTGCCGGCGCTGCGGCGCGGCGCTCTATCGCTCGGAGGACAAGTTCGATTCCGAATGCGGCTGGCCGGCGTTCGACGCGGAGGTCCCCGGCGCCGTGCGGCGGCAGGCCGATGCCGACGGCCAGCGCACGGAGATTCTGTGCGCCACGTGCGGCGGCCATCTGGGGCATCTTTTCACCGGCGAGCGGCTGACCCGCCGCAACACGCGCCACTGCGTAAACTCCGTCTCCATGGACTTCGTGACCGAAGACGGGCTGGACAAATCTTTTTCGCGGGCCGTCTTCGCCGGGGGGTGCTTCTGGGGCGTGGAGTATTACCTGCAGCAGTCCTTAGGCGTGATCCGCGCCGTGAGCGGCTATACCGGCGGCGCCAAAGAGTTCCCTTCGTACAAGCAGGTGTGCGGGGGCGGCACGGGGCACATCGAAGCCGTGGAGGTGCTCTTCGATCCGCGGCAGACCACGTATGAGACCTTGGCCAAGCTGTTCTTCGAGATCCACGACCCGACCCAGAGCGACCGGCAGGGACCGGACATCGGAGAGCAGTACCGCTCGGTCGTATTTTACCGCGACGAAGCCCAGAAGGCAACGGCGGAAAAGCTGATCGCACAGCTCAAAGCCAACGGGTTCAAGGTCGTCACGCGCCTCGAGCCTGCGGCGAAATTCTGGCCGGCGGAACCGTACCATCAGGACTACTATTTCAACAAAGGCACAACGCCCTATTGCCATGCGCCGGTGAAACGCTTCGAGTGAGAGGGGCGAGGGTCGCGGGGAATAGGGGTCAGTCCGGAATGGCGCTAAGGAGTGCCATTCGGGTCAGTCCGAGAATCTTGGCGTATTCTCTTAACGGGAAGGCCTGGGCCGGAGTAAAATTATTGGCATGCCACGAAAACCGAGAGTGGAATATGCGGGAGCGCTCTATCATGTGATGAGCCGGGGCGACCGTGGGGCGGCGATAGTCCGGAATGATGATGACCGGGGGGTGTTCATGGAGACCCTGGGGGACGCGTGCCACGGACAGGCTGGCGAATTCATGCTTACGCGTTGCTGGACGACCGTGTTGCGATGGAGCGCATACTCGGCGCCATTGGCCTGTGGGCTCAAAACGTGACCAGCGCGCCGGCGGGCAGGATGCTCCGCAGCTGGTCAGCGACGCGGCGCAAGGCGGTCGCATCCGGCGACGGGACATCCGGCATGGTGTCAGGCAGGCCCAGGGCTGCGAACTTGCTGCGCGCCAGGGCGTGGTAGGCGAGCAGCTTTACGCCGGTGAGCGTGCGCACGCCGCGGAGCAGTTCGCCGGCTTTCCGGATGTCCGCCTCGGCCATGTTGCGGTCCGGCACGAGGATCATCCGCACCTCGACCGGCTTGCCGGCAGCGGCGATGAACAGCAGGTTCTCCAGGATGCGCTGGTTATCAACGCCGGTCAGGCGCGAGTGCAGACCGGAGTCCGCGGCCTTGAGGTCGTAAAGGAAGCGGTCGGCGCAGGGAAGCACGCGCTCGACGGCATGCCGCGGCACGTGGCCGCATGTGTCGACGGCCGTGTCGATCCCCTCCGCCCGGATGCGCGCCAGCACGGCGCGGCAGAAGTCGGCATGCACGAGGGGCTCGCCGCCCGAGAGGGTCACGCCGCCGCCGGAAGCGGTGTAGAACGCGCGGTCTTCCAGCAACCACGCCACGGCCTCGGCGACGGTGATTGATCGGCCGTAGAGGCGAAGGGCCGAACCGAGGCACGGCTCGACGCATTGCCCGCAGCCGGCGCAGCGCGTCCGGTCGAAGGCATGGCGGCCATCAACCATGGTGTGACATCCGCGCGGGCAGGCGGCAACGCATTCGCCGCAGTGGAGACACCGGTGCGCCGCGTAGGCCAGGCGGGGCTTTGCCTCGTACGTCTCCGGGTTGTGGCACCAGGGGCAGCGCAGGGTGCAGCCCTGCAGGAAAAGCGTGGTGCGGATGCCCGGGCCGTCATGGACGGCAAAGCGCTTGATATCGACCCATGGTGCGGTCAGATGCGCGTCGTCGCCCGATGTCGCGGATGCCCGCACGGATGGCGTCCTGGCCTTCATTGGCGTCATGCGGACACGTTCTTCGCCCGTTCGACGTAGGCCAGCTTCTCGGGGTGCACCATGTCGTTGAAGCGGGCGTTCCATCCGCACACGCGCACCTGGAGCCCCTCATGCTCCTCGGGATGCTCGATCGCCCGCTCGAGCTGGGCGGCGTCGAAGACATTGATGTTCAGCGCCAGGCCGTGGCGGCTGAAGTAGGTTTCGAGCAGGCCGCGCATGGCCGCCAACCCCTCCTCACCCGACACGGCAGCCGGTATCAGCATCAGGTCGAGGCAGAAATCGGCGGGGAACACCCTCGAGTCGACACGCGTGACGGACTGGATCAGGGCGGTGGGGCCGCGGCGGTCCATACCCGGCGTGGGCGACATGTTCTTGGAGAACTCGTCGCCGGCACAACGGCCGTCCGGCGTGGCGCCGGTAAGCTTGCCGAGCTCGATGAACTGCCTGGCAGGATGGGACGAGGCGTGGAAGAAGCCGCCGCGGACATTGGGGCGGCCGTTGATCATCCTGCCAAGATCGTTGGCGAGCCGCACGAGCAGCGCATCGGTCCCGGCGTCGCCGTTGCCATGCTTGTGGTCCGATTTGCGGATCCTGAGCCGGAGTTTCTCGGCGCCGGCCCAGTTGTCCGCCAGCGCCTGCTTCAATCCGGCCAGCGAGACGGCGGGGCGGTCAAACACGAACTCCCTGACGGCCATGAGGGCATCGACGGCGGTTCCGATTCCGATGCATAGGATGGTTGTATTGTTGTACTTCAGGCCATTGGAGAAGGCATCGCGCCCGGAATTGAGGCTGTACTCGCACGTGGCGGAGAACACGTTGGTGGGATTGATCACGTGGAGGTAACGCTCGAAAGCGTTGACGGCCTCGATCGTGCGGTCGACCGTGAACCGGACCTGCGTAAGGTAGGCGGCGTAGAAGTCCTCAAAGGACTTCACGTCCGACAGGCGGGTTTCGGCGGCATGGCAGATGCCGGTGCGCGGATCGGCGCCGTCGTTGAACACGAGTTCGAGGAGCTTTGGCAGGTTCAGGTGGGCGGGACCGGTGCCGTTGGACTTGCCGTACACGCCGAACTCGTAGCAGCCGGAAATATGGCAGGTGCGCGCTTCGTCGGGCGTGGCCCCCCCGTCGATCAGCGCGCGCATCATGCCCGGCTCGTTGCAGAAGACGATGGAGGAATGGCCGCGCCGGATCATGTCAAGCGCCTTGTCGACGAAGTCGCGCGGCGTATTCGGCGAGACCTTGATCTGCAGCTTCGGGGACATGATGCCCAGGTCGTCAAAAACATCGAGAATCAGGTGGGACATCGGATTGATCTCGCTCGAGCCGTCGGCCCGGGTGCCGCCGAAATAGAACGGGTGGCCCCAGTAGTTGGCGATGGCGGCGAACTGCATGAGGAAGTAGCGGACGAACTCGCGAATCTGTTCCTCCGTGTAGCGGCCGGAGGCCACATCGCGCTGGAAGAACGGGTAGAGCAACCGGTCGAGATTGCCGAGCGATCGGACCTGCGTGCGGTCGATGTGTTCGCCGAAGAAGAAGACGAGCCAGTCGAACATGAGCGCTTCGTAGGTTGTCTGCGGCGGGCCGGCGAGCAGGCGGTCGAGGCACTCCGCCACGGCCAGCACGCGCGGGTTGCCGTCGGCGGTGCGGCGGGCGTGATCGCGCAGCCGGGCGATGAGCCGGAGGCTGGCCTCCAGCGTGATGCGTATGCCGTCGAAGAAGGCCTCCGTTTCGGGCGTGAGCGTGCCGCGGGTCTTGTGCAGGCTGCGGAACAACTCGGCGCGCTTGAGCATGCCGGGGAATCCCAGTTCGAGGATATCGTCCCACTGCGGAACGGAGTGGTCAAAGTCGATCCACATCCGCGAAGCCCCCATCTCCGAGAATCGGCGGAAGGACTCGCCGAAGAGCAGCCCGGCTTGCTCCAGTTCAGCGGCCCAGCGCCCCGTGTATTCCATGAGGGGACGGCGGTTGCGGTCCCAGCAACCGAAGCCCGGATACCAGTCGTGCGGCGAGACGTCGATCTGGACATGGTCGGCGACACAGGCGTAAAGCTCCGCCTTGACCACCGGATGGGGCCTGTTGCCCCGCGCCGCCCAGACCGCTTCCAGCCGCGCTTTCAGGCCCGCCTCGTCTAGCCCGGTTGCAGGATCGAAAACAGGGGCGGAAAACTTTTTCGCAAAGTGGTCCCGGTCGGCGGAAAAGGTATTGAACACGGCAAAGCCTCCTCGTAGGTGTCGCACATATACTATCGGTTCCTCGGCCTCTGATTTCAATGGACGGACCGGGCAAAAAATATATACTTCTGTGACAGCCCCTGCTAATGGGAGGCGTGCGCGCTGCGGAGTCCGCATTCCGCCGCTGCCCGGGAGGTCGCTTCATGTCGGTTGTGTCGCGTAACACGGAAGCCCGCGCGTTCGGCGCCTTGCGCCTGCAATACAGCCATTTCGCGCGGGGAACCTACCCTTGTTCGGGGTGGTCCACCTATCCGGTCAACCGCTTCCTGATGGTGACCCGCGCGGGCAAAGGGCGCGTGGCCTCCGGCGACCGCGTCTTCCCGATTCGAGGCGGGCATTCCTACTTTCTGCCTGCCGGCCACGCGATCCTGGTGGAACTGGACGCGAAGACAGAGTTCTATTCGATCCAGTCGAGCCTTGACCTGTACTGCGGCGAGGATCTGTTCCGCCGGATGCCGGGCATCGTCGAAGCGGCCACGCCGCCGGCCTGGGCCAAACGCGCCGAGGCGTTGTTCGAGGAGCCGAACCGGCTTCTCTACCTGACGGGGCTGAAGGCGTTGATCTACGAGATCATGTCCCGTTTCGTGCATGAGCTACCGGAGGACGCATGGGATGACACCGACAAGTGGATGCCATTCCATTCCGTACGGGAAAGGATGACCGAGCTGGCGCAGGGGGACGTCACCGTGGCCTCGCTCGCGGCAGAACTTGGCATGCGCCGCGAGGTGTTCTCGCGGAAGTTCACCAAGGCATTCGGCGTTTCGCCGAAGCGCGTGATCGACCAGAACCTGATGCGGAAGGCGATGATCCTGCTCGCGAAGCCGGACGCGCGTGTCCGTGAAGTCGCGGCGAGGCTGGGCTTTTCGAACGAGTTTTACTTCTCGCGGTTCTTCCGGAAACACGCGGGCATTCCGCCATCGGCCGTGAAAGTCCCGCGCCCGCCCCGGGGAGACTCCGGTATATTCCTCCCCTCTTGGATGCCTGCCGGAGCCAAGGGGGGTCCGGGCATTGCCAGGCCCTGACTTACTGAAACAATGGCAAAAGGAGAGTCTTATGAAAAACCGTTATCTTGATTTAATGGGAAAAGTCC
>JAAZAB010000505.1 GCA_012514555.1 Lentisphaerota bacterium | reverse complement strand
GCGCAGCCGGCAAGCAGGTTCTTGACCCTTGGAAGCGCGGAAAGCGACTGGCCAAGGCCGCGCATGTCGCGCGCGTTGCCGCCCGTGCCGAGGCGCGCCACGAGCCGCTCCAGGTCCCGGATGTCGGAGAAGACATCGCGGAGCTCGCGCAGCAGGGTCCGGTCCGAGACCAGGGTTTCCACCGCATCGAGGCGCTTCCGGATGGCATCGATCTC
Source organism: Lentisphaerota bacterium (assembly GCA_012514555.1). Taxonomy (GTDB): domain Bacteria; phylum Verrucomicrobiota; class Kiritimatiellia; order JAAZAB01; family JAAZAB01; genus JAAZAB01. The sequence continues at coordinate 2,872 of JAAZAB010000505.1, read as the reverse complement.
GATCAGCGGCCTGAGAATCCAGTCGCGGAGCTTTCGCGCGCCCATCGGCGTGCAAGTCGCGTCCAGAGTCCCCAGGAGTGTCGCGCCCGGAGCGCCGCGGCCGGCCTCGATTGAGGTGCGCGGCACTTCGCGCGATTGCACAAGGTCCAGGTTCGCGCGCGTGGCTTCGTCCATGACCAGGAAATCGGCTGAGCTGCGGACCTGGAGCCGGCGCACGTGCGAAAGGTTTCTGCGCAGGAAAACGGACGCGTAGTGTAGCGCGCCGCCGGCTGCGCCGATCAGGGCGGCGCGGCCGTCAAGTCCGAAGCCCGCGAGGGACTGGGTGTTGAAATGCCGGGAAAGCGAGTCCGCGGCCGTTTCGCCCTCGAAGGTCCATTCGTCATAGGGAGTGACGAGGATGCCGGGCAGGGAGTCTATGAGCCTGCGCAGGGGCGAGCTGTCGTTCCGCGCCTGGTCGGCGGGCATGACGCACTCGCTTGGCGCGAAGCGCAGCAGTGTGTCGCGCAGGCCTTCCGCGCCGCCGGATTCCTCCCCCCAGAACTCGCCCGTGGAGAGGTCCAGAAAGGCGGCAGCCATGACGCCGCCCGTTTCATACAGGCCGGCAAGGTAGTTGTTCCTGTTTGACTCGAGCAGCGCTTCGCTCATCACCGCCCCGGGGCTGACGATGTTGGTTATCTCGCGCCGGACGATCCCCTTTGCCTTGGCCGGGTCTTCCACCTGGTCGCACACGGCCACCTTTTTGCCCGCGCGGATCAAGCGCGCGAGATACTGGTCGGCGCTGTGGTATGGAACGCCGCACATCGGGACCTTCTGGCGGCGCGTGAGGGTGATGTCGAGGATCCGCGCGGCCTCCTTTGCGTCCTCGAAAAACATCTCGTAGAAATCGCCGAGCCGGAAGAAAAGAATCGTGTTCTGCGGCAGCTGGGATTTGACCTGCCGGTACTGCCGCATCATGGGGGTGAGTTCGTCGCTCATCGGAACCTTTGGAAACCCTGGCTCAATCGGGATAGCCCGCTGCAATCCGTGCCTTTATAGCGGGCCGGCGGGCCGCGCACAATCCTATTCTGCCAGCCCGCCTGAAGCTGAATCGTTCCGCCCATCAGCCGCGGATGCCGCGTTCGGCTTCGCCGTGTTTGCGCAGGGCGCGCTTGACAATCTTGCCGGCCGCGTTTTTAGGGAGCTCGGCCATGAAATACACCTTGCGCGGGACTTCGTGCTTGCCCAGGGATTCGCGGCAATATGCCCGGATTTCGGCTTCGGTGGCCGTGCGGCCTTTCTTGAGAGCGACGTAGGCCACGGGAATCTCGCCGTGCAGCTCGTGCGGCTCGCCGACCACGGCGCATTCGCAGACCGGCTCGAACTTGTACAGCAGCTCCTCGACGATGCGCGGGTACACGTTCATGCCGTTGACGATGATCATGTCCTTCTTGCGGTCCACGATGCAGAAATAGCGCTCGTCGTCCTCGGTGCCCAGGTCGCCCGTCCGAAACCAGTCGCCGAAAAACGCCTCCCGGGTTTCGCCGGGCAGGTTCCAGTATCCTTTCATGACATTCGGGCCGCGGACGCATATCTCTCCCACCTGTCCGTGCGGCAGCTCGCGGCCGCTTTCATCCGATATCCGCATTTGCACGCCCGGTATGGCCAGGCCCACCGACCCCGGCTTGCGCCGCCCGCCGATGGGGTTCACGCAGGTTACCGGCGAGCACTCGGTCGGGCCGTCGCCCTCGTAGATTTTCTTGCCGAAAACCTCCTCGAACCGGGCCATGATTTCCACCGGCAGCGCGGCGCCCCCGGAAACGCAGAACTTCAGCGAGGCCAGTTTTGGAACATTCTCGACCGGCATGCGGAGGAACAGGTTGTACATGCTCGGCACCCCGAGAAAGATCGTTGCCCGGGTTGCCGCGATGGCGTCGGCGACCTGGACCGGATCAAACTTCGGCACGGGCGCGATCGCGGAGCCGCTCAACAGCGGCACGATCATTCCGGCTGTGGCCGCGAAGGCGTGGAACATCGGCAAAACCACGAGGAAGGTTTCCGTTCCGGGCGCGAGCTTAAGGGCTTCGATCACGGAGTCCGCGTCGGAAATGAGGTTGCGGTGGGTCAGCATGGCGCCTTTCGGGCGGCCCGTGGTTCCGGACGTGTAAAGAATGACCGCCAGGTCCTCTTCCGGCTGGAAAGAGATGTCCGGCTCAGGCGCTTGCGATTCGAGCAGCTCGTTGAATGGCAGGTCGGCTTCCGCTGCCTTGCGGGTTCCGATGCAGACTGCAAATCCGATTGATGGGCACGATTCGCGTATCAGCGGCAGGGCGGGCGCAAAAGCTTCGTGATACACAATCGCGGCCGCGCCGGCATCGTTCAGGATGAACGCCGCCTCCTTCGGATTCAGAAGAAGATTGATCGGCACTACTGCACATCCGGCCTTGAGAATGCCGAAGTACGCGAGGGCGAAGGAGGAGGAATTGACGCAGTAGAGCCCGACTCGGTCGCCTTTTTTTAGGCCTCGTTCGGCCAGGCCGGCGGCAATGCGGCCGGCGGCCCGGGCAAATTCCTCATACAGCAGAGATCGGCCGCCGCCGCAAAAAGCCGGTTTCGAGGAATATAGCTGAGCGCTCTGCTTCAGGCGTTGTGGCAGCGAAAGGGAAATGGTCATGGCAATGCGTTCCTTATTGTCGCGGCAAACGTGCGCCGGGGACATTGATTTGCCGACTGGCATATTCATTGCAGAATAATCCCGGCTTGTCAGGGAAAAAAGCGCACGGGCCATGATTCGGGCAGCCGCGCCGCTGTGCGGCGCGCTTCTCCGCAAGCAGGGGCGTTGCGCCTCGTTTGAACCTAAAGAGCAATCGAATATCCAATATCCAACAAGGAACTC
>JAAZAB010000504.1 GCA_012514555.1 Lentisphaerota bacterium | reverse complement strand
GATTGCTCTTTCTAGGCTCAATACTTCTCCCCTCGTCCATTCCACCTGAATCCCGAACCCTCCCCTCTCTCCTATCCCCTATATCCTATCCCCTCTCTCCTCTCCCCTATATCCTATCCCCTCGTCCTTGGATATTCGATTGCTCTTTCCAGGTTTATCGGCCGTCGGGTTCCGTTTATGATTGGATATTTGCCGGCGATTATGGGATAGTGCCGGCGACGGTTTAGGGAACGATCAGGGGGGGACGTGCTCTTCATGCGGATATTGAACATCGGATCGCTCAACATTGATTACGTCTATGCCGTTGACCACTTTGTGCGGCCCGGCGAGACGCTTGCAAGCCTGAATTTCAGCGTGTTCGCGGGCGGCAAGGGCTTCAACCAGTCCGTTGCCCTTGCCCGCGCCGGGGCGGCCGCAAGCCACGCGGGAAAGGTCGGCAAGGACGGGGCATGGCTTGTTGCGCGCCTTGAGCAGGAGGGCGTGGATGCCTCAGCAATCGCCACAGCGGAAGCCGCGACAGGCCATGCCATCATCCAGGTCGTTCCATCCGGGGAAAATGCGATAGTGCTTCATGGCGGCGCAAATCAAAGCGTGAGCGCATCCGACATTGCCCGTGCGCTCGCCCAGCACAAGGCTGGAGACTATCTCCTGGTTCAGAACGAAATCAGCTCCGTGGCGGACGCCATTCGCGGCGGCGCCAAGCGCGGCATGAAAGTGGTGTTCAATCCTGCGCCCATATCCCCGGCAATCCGCGGCTACCCGCTGGATCTGGTCGATCTCTTCATTCTCAACGAAACCGAGGCGGAAGGGCTGACAGGTAAGACGGCGCTCGATGACATACGCGCCGAAATGCGCCGGCGGTTCCCGAAAGCCATGACGGTTCTCACCCTTGGCGGGCGCGGCGCCGTCTGCTTCGACGCCGGCGCCCTCTACCAGCAGCCGGCCTTTGCCGTTAATGCCGTTGACACCACGGCGGCGGGCGACACGTTCACGGGCTATTTCCTTGCCGGGCTCATGTAGCATGGCGATGCGGCCAGGGCGCTCGAGCTCGGGTGCCGCGCCGCGGCAATATGCGTCACCCGGCCGGGCGCCGCGGATTCCATTCCGCTGCGAAAGGAACTTGGGCAAGGCAAGCCGCGTTCCGATTGAAAAAGGAGCCCGCGATGCCCGCATTCCAAAACAACCCAAAGGAGAACCACGTGAAGCCATTCAAAGTCATTGCCATTGGCATCATCCTCGCGGCTCTCGCCGGCTGTACCACCCCCCGGGTTGCGCCGGCTTCATCGTCAGCCGCGCCGGCTGCAATTTGTAAAACCGCGGACGAAGTCGAGATTGCGGCCCTTTTCGACCGATGGAACCAGTCATTGCAGACAGGCGATCCCAAGAAAGTTGTCGCGAATTACGCCGCGCGCTCAATTCTTCTGCCCACGCTTTCCAATAAGCCTCGACTGACTCCGGCCGAAAAGGAGGACTACTTCCGCCACTTCCTGAAAGACCGGCCCTCGGGAAGAATAGACTTCCGCCGGATCGAAACAGGCTGCAATACGGCTGTTGATTCCGGGTTGTACACATTCACTTTCGCAAGGACAGGTTCAGTGTTGAGCGGTCGGTACACATTTACGTACCAATGGGATGGCGCGCAGTGGCTGATTACAAGCCATCATTCATCCGTAATGCCCGAGAAACAATGACACAGAGGCACAAGACAGCCCTGGACATTTCGATTACGATCGGGACTTCCCGAAACCTGTTTTCACCGTTCACTGTCTGCCGTTCGATTTTCTCAAGGGGAACATGCGATGAACCGGGCAAAAACGGCCGTGGCGCACGGAGTGTGAAAAGGGCAGGCCCGGCAACGGCAGGCTTTGAACCTGGAAAGAGCAATCGAATATCCGAGGACGAGGGGATAGGATATAGGGGAT
>JAAZAB010000503.1 GCA_012514555.1 Lentisphaerota bacterium | reverse complement strand
CTTCGAGGCGCAGCCGCACCTGATCCGGTTTCCCATCCCGGACGACCTTGTTTCCCCGGATGGCACCACGTACCGCCGCATGGAATTGCACACCTACAATTACGACGGCGCCTATGCGCCGGAAGGCAAGACGGTCCTGTCGGTATCGCTGTACACGAAGAAAAGCGATTTCTGGATCGGCTTGAGAAAGGCGCGGCCCGATGAATACGCGAAATGCAAGCAGGGCTTTGCTGACAGGATCATCGACGCTTTGGACCGGAGGTTCGGGGACATAAAAGCGAACATCGAGGAAATCGATGTCGCAACACCCGCCACCTTTCATCGCAAAACAGGCAACTGGAAGGGCAGCCTCCAGGGCTGGGACCCCGGAAGAAGGCTCTTTTCCTCGCCGCCCGTGGGCCTTGAGTTGCCCGGGCTTTCAAACTTCTATTTCTGCGGGCATTGGACGGCGCCCGGCGGCGGGCTCCCGATCGCATTGAAGTCGGCAAGGGACGTCGCGAAGATCATCTGCAGCAGGTGCAACGTCAAATTCTGAGGCGGAAAGCGCCGCGCTTGCGGCCGGCCGCGCCCGCGGCTGCCGCGCAGGCGATTCATCCCGGATTTTGCGATTGAAAATGAACGGCACTTAACACCTGCCGCATTCTGACCAATCGCAAAATCCGGGCTCATTCGATATTCGCGGCTATGCGCCGCATGATTTCGAGCGTGTGCTCGGCCGCAAGGGCCTGGTCATGGCGGCATTCCCTCGGGATTTCAATGGCCTGCCCGAATGTTATGGCGCAGGAAGCGGGCCGCGGAAAAACACGGTGCCGCGGCCAGGTCCGGAAGAAGCCGCTCAGGCTGGCCGGAACAACAGGCTTGCCGAACCTCGCGGCCATAGAAGCCGCGCCGCTGTGCGCCGGCCCGGGCCGGCCGTCATGGGACCGCGTGCCCTCTGGAAAGATTCCGATCAGGGGCGCCCTGCGCAATTCGCGGAACCCGGCCCGGTCCAGGATGGAGGCCCCGTCGTCCGCAACGCGGACGGAGTGCGACTCCGTAATCAGCGGCGCCCACAGCCGGTGCCGGTACAGCGCATTTTTCGCGACAAACACCAGGCTTGCGCGGTACCGGTGATGGAACAGCGCGTGCAGCACCATCCAGTCCAGGTAGCTGGCGTGGTTCGCGGCCAGGATGAAACCTGTCGGAAGAAGGCGGAGCATGGCGTCCTCCCCCTCGATTCGGCCGCGGCAGGGGCCGAAGAACCAGGCGAGCGAGGCGCGCATCATGAAACGATACCAGAGCGGATGCCACCACCTACGCCTGAAAGGAGAAGAATCCTGATTCACGAAATTCACCGGGCCGCCCAGAGCATGCCGCGGCGGGTGAGCTCCCGCACTTCCGGCACGTCGAACTCCGCGGCCACGTGCCCGAGCGAGGAGTAGAATACCCGGCCCTTGCCGTATCGCCGCACCCACGCGACGGGCATGACCGTGCCGCTGATCCAGTCCGCGCCGCCGTGCGCGCCGCTGAACGTCGTGGTCGCCAGCACCTTGTTGCCGGGATCGGTGTGCATGTAATACTGCTCGGACCTGATCTCGAAATCCCTCATGCCCCGCGTGATCTCATGGCCGGCATCGGCGATGTTGACCGTGTAATCTATTATGCCGCCGGGATGCGCGACGAACTGCCCGCCGGTCATGAACTGGTAATCGGTGTCGCTCCGAAACGCGTCGCACATGCCGCCATGCCAGCCCGCGATGCCGACGCCCGCCCTGACCGCGCCCATGAGCCCCGCGGCCTGTTCGCCCTGGATCTGGCCCATGGTCCAAACCGGGATGACGAGGCTCAGCGCCGCCATTTTCCCGGCGTCCTTGAAAGAGTCAAGCGAGGCGGAGAGCTCGACCTCGAACTTCTCCTTGCGCAGAATGTCAGCCGCCAGCCGGGCGCAGGGCTCAGGCTCGTGCCCGTCCCAGCCGCCATACACTATCAATGCCTTCTTCATGGAGTTGCTCCCTTGTGATGTTCGGGAAAAGGATAACACGACTGACCGCGCCCCATTTCAACCCGGATTTTGCGTTTGAAAAATGAACTTCTTTTACAACAGCTCACCCGTACTTTTTCGCCCATGGCAATTCAAACGCAATGCAGTTGTAAAAACCTGATGGTTTACCCATTATAAGTATCGTTCATTTTTCAAACGCAAAAT
>JAAZAB010000502.1 GCA_012514555.1 Lentisphaerota bacterium | reverse complement strand
TACACCGGCGCCATGGGCAACGTCTGGGGCACGCTCATGGCCGGCGTCTTCCTGGTGTACTTCGGCAACAAGATCGGCATGACCAAGTTCGAGTGGGGCATAATGAGCGCCATAGGGTCATGGATGCTTCTGTCGGAGGTGCTGTCGGCCGGTCTGACCCAGCAGATCGGGCACCGCAAGCTGCTATGGTTCCTGTGCGTTTCGGCCGACCGCAGCCTGCGAATGGCCGGCATAGTGGCCGCGCTTTTGCTCTGGCGCCTGAGCATGCCGCACGCCGGTATTGCCCTCGTTGTCTTAACATCCGCCGCCACCTTCCTTGGCGCGATGGGCAATCCCCCATGGTTCTCGTGGCTGGCCGACCTGATTCCGGAAAAGCAGCATGGCGAGTTCTGGGGCCGGCGCTCGGCATGGGCCAGCATCTCCATCATCTGCACCCTGATCCCTGCCGCCCTATGCATAGACCGCATTCCCGAAAACCTGAAGCTCACCGCGGTAATATGCTTTTTTGCCGCCGCCACCTTCATCGGGCTTCTGGACATCATCCTCCATGGCATCATTCCCGAACCTCCCATGGCAAGGCTCAAGGACCCCGGCCATCGGCGCAACATGATGACGCCCCTGCGCGACCGGGAATTCCGCCCATTCCTGGTCTTCAGCTTCGCCTGGACATTTGCCTCGACTATCGGCGCCGCGCTCTTTACGGTATTCATTCTCAAGGATCTCGGCTGCGACAGGAACCTCTTCGGCACGGTCGTTGCAACGACGGGCTGCTACCTCATGGGCGCCACGCTGACCGCCAAGTGGACGGGAACGCTGATCGACCGGGCAGGCGCAAAATCGGTGATGCGATGGGGATACCTTTTCTGGGCGATTCTTCCGGCCGCGTGGTTTTTTTTCACGCCCGGCAACGTGCTATGGTTATGTGGCATCCTGAACTTCATTTCCGGGTTCAGCGTCTCGGCCGCCCTCAACGCTTTCATGAAAATCCAGACGCGGTTCCCGCCCGCGGCACACCGGGCCATGTACATAGCGGTCTCCAATTGCGCAAACTACATTGCCGCCGGATGCGCCGGCCTGGCCGCGGCTCTCCTGGCCCGTTGGCTCGATGGCTGGACCTGGACGCCCCTCGGCGTGCACTTCGGCCTGTTTGACGTTCTGGCCGCCATCTCGCTCATATTGCGCCTGTATGCGGCGCTATTCCTCATCAAGCCAATCCGCGAGCGCTCGGCGGCCGTTGCGGCCGCGGCATAGCGGCGAAAACCTTGCTCCGGGCGGAGCGCGGGAAAAGGCTTGTTATCCTGGAAATCGAATATCCAACATTCAAGTCCAAGGAACAAGGGGGGCGCGGGCGTGGTGAATGGGCGGACTTGGATACGCCCATTCTCATCTCTCGCTCACTTGGACATTGGATATTCCTTGTTGGATATTGGATATTCGTCTGTCCCCAGGGCCCCAGGGCTCCTGGCGCATGCCCATGGTGCTACAAGAGCGGCAGGCGCGCGCATTATCTCCGCATCAGCGCAAATACGCCCCAGCCAAGATATTCCCGCGTGTAGGTGACATGTCTTTCCGGTTCCGTGGCCAGCTGGGCGCGAACCTCTTTCGCAAACTCGTCGCCGGCATTTGACTCCAGCCACCGGCGCATGGTGAGCCACTTTGACGCTTCATATCTATCCCAGCTGTCTTGATCCGCGAGAATCATCTCGACAACGTCATAGCCAAGCCGGCCGAAAGACGCGACAAGGCCCGGGAGCGGGAGAAACTCGGAAATTGAGCCGGCAAGACACCCCTTGGCCACATCCTCTGTCGGCGGCATCCGCCGCCAGTAGGGTTCGCCAATAAGGATAATCCCGCCGTCGCGGAGGCTTTTTGCCAGAAGCTCAACGGTTCCGGCGACTCCGCCGCCGATCCATGTCGCGCCGACACAGGCGGCCACGCCGGCCTTTTCGCGCGAAACGTAGCCGGCGGCGTCTCCGTGTATGAACTCGACCCGGTCGGCAACTCCAAGTTCTTGGGCGCGAAGCCTCGCTTTTCCGGTAAATAGCGGGCTCAAGTCGACCCCCGTGCCGGTGATTCCGTAATCGCGCGCCCAGGTGCACAGCATCTCGCCCGAGCCACTGGCCAGGTCAAGGATGCGCGTCCCCGGCTCAAGCCTCAATGCCGCGCCGAGCGCGGCCAGTTTTTCAGGAGTGAACGGGTTGTGAATGCGGTGGTCGCTTTCGGTGACTGTGAATATTCGGGGAATGTCCATGCGATGGCTCCTCAGGAAAACATTGGGGTCACGTCTAAAGATGTAATATTCTCACGCACAGGTTATTGTTTGGCTCTCATTTGATGAACTGCGTCATGAAGTCCAGATATCCCTGCCGGCCCCCGTGCTTCGTCCACTTGT
>JAAZAB010000050.1 GCA_012514555.1 Lentisphaerota bacterium | reverse complement strand
TGCCTGCTTTGAAAACCACCTTGGCGGCAGGATCGTCATTTTCGCCGGAACCCCGGAGGTTTAAAACGGGTTTGCCGCCTTCTCTTTTTTGAACGAAACGCGGAAGCGGCAGCTGATCTCGCTGATGGAATACGTCAACCGCGGGCCATTGAGTTTTTATTACCCGGGCGACGCAGAGCTCTACCTGAAAACCGGGAAAACGGCCGATGGCGCCTTCCTCGTATCGGTCTTCAACCTTGGATTGGACCCTCTTGAGGCGCTGCCTCTTCGAACGGCATTCCGGATCAAGTCCGCGGAACTCCTGGCGCCGGATGGCTGCTGGCGGCAGGCGCAGTTCACGCAGGCAAAAGAAAGCATTGAGATACTGGCCCCGCTCCTGCCGATGAACCCTGCTGCGTTCAGATTCCGGGTTTCATAGGAATCGGCGCAACTGCACAGGCATCCGGAAGCCGGGATTCCGGACGCTGTTGGAGGCATGGTTTCATCTGCTTTTCAGGATGCCCATGCCCAGGTAGGGAAAAACTGCGGTGATGTATTCGGGGTCCGCGGCAAAGACGACGAACCCGCCGGCGCCCAGGGCGCGGGTGATTTGGATCTGCCGGACGGCGCCGATTGGGCCGAGCCCCTCGATCAGCCCGATCCCGGGATAGCACGGGATGCGCCCGCCGACCACGCCTATCTGCATCGTGGACATGTTCCGGAACTGGGCATCGCTGGCGGTGTAGTTCATGGGGCATACGAAGTCCAGCAGTCCCTCGCGCACCCACAAGTCCCAGTCCTGGCCGAAGTTGTCCCGGCACAGGGGGTGGTTGTTGAACACGGCCGCCGAGATCCGGCAGCCGGGCGCGGCGCGGCGAACGGCCTTGTGCACATCCCGCACAAGGCGGGTTATGGCGTCGCTCCTGAACTGCAGCCACTCGGCGCGCAGCGGTCCGGCCGGGAGGACGGCATCCGGCCACGCGTCCGTTTTTTTTCCGATGCCCTTTTCGAAACTGCGGCGGCAGGTGGAGCAGAAGCAGGTGTTTTCGTCAGGGTACCTGATGTAATCGAAGTGCACGCCGGCCACGCCCGGCCACGCGGCGGCTTCCACCATCAGGTCGCGCTGGAGCTGAACGTTGGCCTCGTTGACCGGGCAGAGCACCGCCTGCTCCTTGCCGTTGCGGTCGACCTGCAGCCGGCCCTTGGCCCTGAGGCTGGCTTCCAGTTTTTCCGGCGCATGACCGTGCAGCTGATAGTTGGTGATCCAGACATGGATTTTGATCCCGTGCCCGGCGCATGCCGCGGCCGCCTCGCTGAGATAGTCGCGCTTGTCGGCATTGCCCTTGTCGAAGGGGGCGAACCTGCTGGGGTAGGAGGCCGAGGCGCCGTGCAGGGCGTTCAGGAAAAGGTTGTTGATTCCGGAGTCCTCGAGCGCAGCGGCGGTTTTCTCCCAGCTCCAGCCCTCTATGCCTTCCGGGGTATGACACCATGCGCCGCGGAACTCCGGCTCGATCGGGCGTTGGGCAAGGCAGTACGCGCGCTTGATGCGTTCATCGGCCTGGGCCGCCGCAGCGGCGGCGGCCGGAAAGTCGCCAGCAGCCAGGAATGCGCCGGCCTTGCCCGCCAAAGTCCGGGCTTCCTCCAGACTGGCGGGCGCGGCGCCGCGGGCGAAATCCGGAAGGGCTTGTGTCTGCCGAACCGCTTCGTCCCAGCCGGCGTCGCCAAAATCCGCGCCGAGCAGCCCGATGAGCCGGATGCAGGCCTGCCGGCGGAGGTCGGGCACGGCCTTTGCGGCCAGGCTGAGCAGGAGCGCCGCCTTGGCTGCCGGGTCATCTTTGAGCAACACGTGGGAAATCCAGGCGCCGTTTTTCGACTCGATGATGGCCGGCGCGTCGGTGCGCTTGCCAGCGGCGTCGTGCCACCACGCGGTGACCGTTCCGACACCGGAGACAGGACTGCTCCGGATGACAGCCCATGAAGACTGCCGGACCGTGGCCGGAACCCCGGGCGGCGGCGTTCCGGCGAAGCGCATGGAACTGAACTCGCCGGCATAAGCTTTTGGGGTGAAATCCTTCTGCTTCACGCCCAGCAGGCTCGCAAGCTTGAATGGAAGGGTGAAGCAGGCGATTATCCGGCCGCCGCGGTGGACGAAGTCCGCCAGGTTGGACGCCTCCTTGTCGCTGGTATTTTCGTTGTGCGGAAGGATGACCAGCCGGGTGGCGGCGAGAAGTTCCGGAGTCAAATCCTGCATGGAGATCATCGGCAATGGCAGTCCCGCCTCCTCGAGCAGGGAATGCACGGTTACCGCATGCCCGGACCCGGTGTCAGAAGCCACAATAAGGGCGCTGCCGTCCGCCTCTTCGATGCCGAGGTTGGCGATGCATAGTTCGGCATCCTCGCGCTTCAAAGCCCACGGGCTTATGCGCAGGCCGGTCACCTGCGCCCATCGGCCGCCTGGGGCGTCGACAGTGAAGTCGCGCTTGGGTATTCTCACGCGGAACCATGCATGTTCCTGTTTCGGGTACCAGTTTGCGCCGTACCAGCCGTCGCCGCTGCGGATATAGAGGGTGATTGCGCCGACCGCGGCCATGCCCTTGGCGTAGACATCGAACACAACCGCGGTGGCGCGGGTCAGGTCCAGCGCGACAGCGCGATCCCAGACGCCCCGGGGCATTTCTGTTCCAGCGAAGTTGCAGCGGAAGCGCATAAGAGGCTTGCCGCCGATGGTTAGCGGCTCAGCCGGCGTTGCGCCACCAACCGCCTTCCATTCCTTTTCGGCTGGGTCCCCGCCATCGTTGGCCAGGATGTTCAGCACTCGCACTCCGGGCGCGGGCTCGGGCGGCGGCGGCATGCCTGGCGCCGCAACGGGCGGCGCATTGGAGGACAGTTGGGACATTCGGAGTTCCGGCGCCCTGGCGTTCGTTGCATCAGGCTGCGCCATGCACCATCCCGGCGACAGCACCAGGAGAGAGATTAGAACGGACGTTCCAGCGCGCATGTGTTTTTGACCCTTTCTGTTTGGCAGTCCGCGCCGTTTTCAAAGGCCGGGACGGACAAACAAAATTAGACTACAAAGACTCCGCGGCCTCAAGCAATTTGAATCGCATTCCCTTTCGAGGCTACCCGGGAACAGGGGCGTTCCCCGCCGAAGTTGCGGCAAGGCCGGGTCCGCGTTCCGGCCCTTTTCCCGGCTTGACATTTCAGTCCCAGCCTATAATTCTCTTTGCAGCCAAGGATGTGTCAAGCGTGATCCGTCGGGCGCGTGCCCGCCATGCCTGACAAGCGCATTCCCGCCAATCAAGGTGACGGCATGAAAAAAAACATACTGATTGTCTCGGGCAGTCCCAGGAAAAAAGGGAATACCATGGCCATGGCCAGGATACTGGAAGAGAAAATGGCGGACATGGAGCCTGACCTGGCTTTCGAGTATCTCTATCTTGTCGACAGGGATTTGAAATACTGCCTCGGCTGCATGAATTGCCTCAAGCGCGGCGGGCAGCACTGCCCGATAAAGGACGACGCCGGCCTGATATTAACGGCCCTGAAGAAAGCGGACGGGCTAGTGTTTCTGTCACCCGGCTACGCTCATCAGGTTTCGGCCATGTTCAAGAATTTCCTGGACCGCTTCATGTACCTGGCGCATTTGCCGGAGCTGGTTGGCGTTCCAACAGTCGTAATCGGGACGGCTGGATACGACGGCGCGGGCAAGATCCCGAGGTACATCGCCGATTGGAACCTGGCCTGGTGGGGATGCGACGTCGTAGCCCGGCTTGGATTTGCCCATGTAGTGTTTACGTTGAACGGCAATTACCGGCGCAAGGCGATCGGGATGATCGAAGTCGCGGCGCGTGATTTCATTGAGGCCATGAAGCGCAAGCATCCGCCCCGTCCATCTCTGCGGCAATATTTTTATTTTCTCTTCAACCGGATGGAAACCGAATTCTGCGAATCGGGGATGCCGGCGCGCTACGGGTTCTGGAAGGATCGCGGCTGGCTGGAGTCCGATTATTACTACGACACCAAGGTAGGATTGACGAAGAAAGTTCTCGGCCGCGCCATGCTGCGGCTTATTGAGAGCAGGGCTAAGAAGGATCTCGGCCGGGATTACAGGGAGCGCTTGAAGGATTATTATTAGGGGCCGCCGCCGCGCAGGTGTTTTTCCGGGCAATTTGCCCCGCCATTCAGTATCATTTTTTTCTTGCATACCGCCTTTTAGACGGTAAGTTGCCTTCTCGTTTTTGCGGGGGAGTAGCTCAATTGGTTAGAGTCCCAGATTGTCGATCTGGTTGTTGCGGGTTCGAGTCCCGTCTCTCCCGCCATGTCCTTTTTGCCGGAACGCGTCATCGCTTTTAATGCGGGATGCCGTGCGATTCCCGGCCGGGAACAGCGAAGAATGGAGCCGGACACCGAGCGCATTTTGTTGAGCGGGGACGAGGCCGTGGCATTGGCCGCCCGCAGTGCGGGCGTGGCGCTTGGCGCCGGGTATCCGGGAACGCCGTCAACCGAGATTCTCGAGGCCTTCTCCGCGCTGGGCGGCAGGGCCGAGTGGGCGCCGAACGAGAAGGCCGCCCTGGAAGTTGCGATCGGCGCGGCCTTCGCGGGCGCGCGGGCTATTGCCACGATGAAGCACGTGGGCCTGAACGTGGCGGCCGACCCCCTGTTTACCGCGGCCTACACCGGGGTCAAGGGCGGGCTGGCGGTGGTGACGGCCGACGATCCGGGCATGGCCTCCAGCCAGAACGAGCAGGACAACCGCCACTACGCCCGGGCCGCCGGCGTGCCCATGCTCGAGCCGGCGGATTCCCAGGAAGCCCATGACTTCACGCTTGCCGCCTTAGAAATTTCCGAACGCTGGGGCATTCCGGTTCTCCTGCGCATGACCACGCGCGTCTGCCATTCGAAAACCGTGGTCCGGCCCCGGGCGGCCTCCGGCCCCGCCATGCAGCCCCATTTCGAACGGGACATACGCGGCCTGGTGATGGTCCCGGCCTATGCGCGGCCGGCGCACCGGCGGCTCCGGAAGAAACTCGCTGAAATTGCCGCATGGAACGAGACTTCCGGAATGAATGTCATCCTGCCGGGGGATGCCTCGCGCGGCATCATAGCCTCCGGGATATCGGCCATGCACGCGCGGGAAGCCGATCCTGGAGCGCGCATGCTCAAGCTGGGCTGCACGCATCCTCTGCCCATGAACGCAATCCGCGATTTCGCCGCGTCGGTCCGGCGCTGCACGGTCATCGAGGAGGGCGATCCCTGGCTCGCCGGCGAAATCCGCGCCGCGGGCATGACGGTCGAGGCCAAGCCGGAAGAATACCGGTTCGGCGAACTCACGGTCAACCGCGTGCGGCGGATACTCAGGGGCGAGCCGGATTCCGCGGCGGCTTTGCCGCGGGGCAATCCTCCGCAGCTCTGCCCCGGCTGTCCGCACCGCGTTGTTTTCGAAACGCTGGGCAGGCTCCGGTGCATTGTTGCCGGCGACATAGGCTGTTACACGCTCGGCGCGCTGCCGCCGTTCGAGGCCATGGACACATGCGTCTGCATGGGCGCGAGCATAACGGTCGGCCTGGGCATGCGCAAGGTGCTGCCGGCCGCGGAGGCGGCCCGCGTGGTCAGCGTGACAGGCGACAGCACGTTCATGCACAGCGGAATTCCCGGGCTTCTGGAAATGGTGTACAATCCGCCCGAGACCGGGCACGTCGCGCTGATTCTCGACAACGGCACCACGGCCATGACCGGGCTGCAGGAGCATCCTGGAACCGGGCGCTCGCTCGCGGGCGAACCCGCGGCCGCGGTGCTTCCGGAGCGGCTGGCGGAAGCCATGGGCATCGAGCGCGTGTTCGTGGCCGACCCCGTGGCGGACGCGGCCGGCTTCGAGCGGCTCCTGCGGGAGAGCCTGGATTGCCGGAAGCCCAGCGTAATAGTCGTCCGGCGCCCATGCCTGCTTTCCGCGCGCAAGCTCAAGGCCGCGGCCCGGCGCGCGGAGGAAGGAGCGCGCAGCCGATGAAAAACGTCAACGTTGTCATTGCCGGACTTGGCGGGCAGGGGGTCATCAAGGCCTCCGACATACTGGCCGACGCGGCGTTTCGCGCCGGGTTCGACGTCAAGAAAAGCGAGCTTCACGGCATGAGCCAGCGCGGCGGCTCGGTCAGCAGCGACGTGCGTTTCGGCGCGGGCATCCTCAGCCCCATGGTGCCCGAAGGCGAGGCGGACGCGCTCGTGGCGCTCGACAAGGACCAGGTCGCGGTCAACCGGCACATGCTCCGGCCCGGGGTTGCCCCGCTTGATCCGGACAGCCTTGGCGGCGCCAAGCTTCCGGACAGGAAGTCCCTCAACGTGGCCATGCTGGGATTGCTGAGCGCCGGGCTGGAAGACCTGCCTGAATCCGCATGGCTCGAAGCCCTGGACGCCGCATTTTCCGGCGGGGCCGCGGCTGCGAACCGCGAGGCGTTCCGGACCGGGCGCTCTATTGGAGAAGCTATAAAGGAGAAGGCATGAAAAACGCGTTGGACGAGGATGCAGTGCGGAATAATTCGGCGAGCGCCATGGATTTTCTTCCCGTTCCCCAGCTGCGTGCCCTGCAACTGGGGCGTTTGCGCGGCATCGTGGAGCGGGCGTACGAGCGCGTGCCTCTTTTCCGGAAACGCCTGGACGAAGCCCGGCTCAAGCCCGGCGACCTGGATTCGCTTGGCGCGATTTCCCGCCTGCCGTTCACAGTCAAGGCCGACCTGCGCGACACGTATCCGTTCGGCCTTTTCGCCAGTCCTATGAAGGATATCGTGCGCCTTCACGCGTCCAGCGGAACGACGGGCAAGCCGATCGTTGTCGCCTACACAAGGGAGGACATCGGTGTTTGGTCCAACGTGATGATGCGCAGCCTCATCTCCTGCGGGCTGCACCAGGGCGACATCATCCACAACGCTTACGGCTACGGCCTGTTCACCGGCGGGCTGGGAATGCACTATGGCGCGGAAGCGCTCGGCGCGACCGTGATCCCGGTTTCCGGAGGAAACACGGAGCGCCAGATCATGATACTGAAGGATTTCGGAGTGACGGCCATAAGCTGCACTCCGAGCTATTTCTTGCACCTGGTTGAGCGCGCGTCGGAGCTTGGCTTAGACATGAAAAAGCTGCCGCTCCGCGCAGGGGTCTTCGGCGCCGAGCCCTGGACCGAGGAGATGCGGCGCCACATAGAGGCTTGCACCAGCCTGAAGGCCTACGACATCTACGGCCTGTCCGAGATCGTCGGCCCGGGGGTCGCGATCGAGTGCTGCTGCCAGGACGGGCTTCACATTTTCGAGGACGCGTTTTACCCGGAGATCATAGACCCTGAGACCGGCGAAGTCCTGCCGGACGGCGCGGAGGGCGAACTGGTGCTGACCACCCTGTGCAAGAATGCCATGCCCATGATCCGGTACCGCACACGGGACATCACGTCGCTGATCGCCGAGCCGTGCGGGTGCGGGCGGACCATAAGGCGCATGCGCCGCATTTCGCGCAGGAGCGACGACATGTTCATCATCCGGGGCGTGAACGTGTTTCCGTCGCAGATCGAAACGGCGCTGCTTTCCGCCAGGGGCACGCTTCCGCATTACCTTATCGTTCTCACCCGGGAAAAGGGGCTGGATAACATGGAAATCCAGGTGGAGGTCACCCCGGAGGTTTTTGGCGACACCATCGGCGCCCTTGAAAAACTGAAGAAGCATCTGATGGCCTCCCTGGAGCGTGTGCTCAACATACGGGCCGACGTCCGGCTGGTTGCGCCCCGCACGATCAAGCGCAGTGAAGGCAAGGTCAAGCGCCTTGTCGACCTCCGGAACGCATCCAAATAGCGCAACATGACGGAAAGGAAAAGAACATGAAACTCAAGCAGCTGTCGGTTTTTCTCGAGAACAAGCCCGGCCAGCTCCTGCTGCCGTGCAAGGCGCTTTCCGACGCGGGCGTAAACATACACACGCTTTGCCTTGCCGACACGCAGCAGTTCGGCATCCTCCGGCTGGTCGTGGAAGACTGGAAGGCGGCCAAGGAAATACTGGAGCAGAACGGATGCGTGGTAAAGCTGACCGACGTGGTGGCCATCGAGGTCGAAGACCGCCCTGGCGGCCTTGCGCGGATAATAGACATCCTTGACAAGGGCAGGGTGAACATCGAGTACATGTACGCTTTCACGTTCGGGCGGAACAACCGGGCCGTGCTGATTTTCCGGTTTGACGACCCCGACTCCGCCGTGGAGCTGCTTGACAGTGAGGGGATAGGCATAGTGGGCGCTCCCGACTTCTTCAAGCTGGCCGGGAACGGGAAATAATCATTCATGCCTGCACCGCGGGAAGCCGCAATCGAAAACCGCCTCTGGTCCCTCGACGAAGCCATGCCGCGCTCCGAGCTGCGCGCCCTGCAGGCGCGGCGCCTGCGCGAAACCGTGGAGCGCGCCGCGCGCGTGCCGCACTACCGCGACGCGCTGCTCAAGGCCGGCGTGACGCCCGGCGATATCCGGTCCCCGGGCGATATCCGGCGCCTGCCGTTCACTACAAAGGAGGACTTGCGCGCGAACTACCCCTTCGGCATGCTGGCGGTTCCGCGCTCCGACCTGGCCCGCGTCCACTGCTCGTCGGGCACCACCGGCCGCCCGACGGTGGTCGGATACACGGCCGAGGACCTGGAAACGTGGGCGAACCTGTGTGCGCGCTTCCTGGTCGCCGGCGGGCTCAAGCCGGAGCACATGGTGCACGTGGCGTTCGGATACGGCCTGTTTACGGGCGGATTCGGGCTTCATTACGGAATAGAGAAGGTTGGCGCTTCCGTTGTCCCTGCTTCCTCGGGCAATACGGAGCGGCATATCATGCTGATCCGCGACTTCCAGTCCGACGCGCTGATCTGCACGCCGTCATACGCGTTGAACATAGCCGAGGTCGC
>JAAZAB010000501.1 GCA_012514555.1 Lentisphaerota bacterium | reverse complement strand
GGTTTGTCGTCCCGGTGATAGGTATAGCCGTCCATTTAGCCGTCGGTTATGCGCCGCAGGACTTCGAAGTCGCGGTATTCGTGGTTCACCGCGTTGACGATCGGAGTCACCATGGGCGTTTTTCCATATGGTGTCAGGGGCTCGTTTGTTTTCCCTGCTCATTCCATGGTAACAGCCCGGTCAAAGGCGCGCGCAAACGCAGGGCAGGCATACGCGGCGTGACAACGCCCGCGCCCCCGCCGCTGCGTTGTGCGCGAATTGGATCATGTCCGGCTATTTTTTAAGGATGGCGTCAAGCACCTTGTCTTTTGCCAGCTTTTTCGTGCAGAAGAACCAGTCGCAGCACTGCATGTCCTTGTTTTCCATGCGCTCCTTGGCGACGCCGCAGGAGCCGGCCGTCGGCACAATCACGTCGTCGCCCGGCCTCCAGTCCGCCGGGGTTGCCACGGAAAAGGCGTCCGCCGTCTGGAGCGCGATGATCACGCGATACAGCTCGTCGAAATTCCGGCCCGTGCTCAGCGGGTAATAGATGATGGTCCGGATGACTCCCTTGGGGTCGATGACGAACACGGCGCGCACCGCTTTCGTCGAGCTCTCCCCGGGCTGGATCATTCCGTACTTCCTTGCGACTTCCATTGTGATGTCTTCTATGAGGGGGAATTTGACCTCGATGTTTTTCATTCCCTTGTATTCGATCTTCTCCTTGATGGCCCGCAGCCACGCGATATGGCTATACAGCCCGTCAATGGAAACCCCGACCAGCTTGCAGTTCGCCTTGTTGAACTGGGGCTCCATCGAGGCGAACGTCATGAATTCCGAGGTGCAGACCGGAGTGAAATCGGCGGGATGGCTGAACAGGATCACCCAGCTTCCCGAGAACTGCTCCGGAAAGTTTATCTCGCCTTGTGTCGTTATGGCCTTGAAGGCCGGCGCCTTCTCCCCGATTCGAGGCATTGCGTACGCTTGAGCAGTGTTCGTTTCCATCTTCATTATTCCTTGTGATGTGTTTTGACCGTATGCCCTGCAATCAGCGGCCGGAACGGTTTCGTGTGCGGCCGCATTTCCCGTGCGCGTAATCCTCCTTTATGCGAATGCGCAGTCCCTGCTGCGTAGGTTCGCCTGTTTCACGCCGGGCAGGGGGCCTGTGCGCCGCCGTTATTTCAGCGGGGGTTGAGACTCCATATCTTTAACCCGCTTATGTCACGCTCCGCGCACCTGTCCGGCGGGCGCCATGTTGCCCGCCGGCGCGAAGCCGGACGTCCTGCCTTTTGAACGCTATGCCCAGTGTCCTTCAACATTTGCCGAAGAAACTTCCTTCAATTCGCCGGCCTTGAATTTTCGAATGGCGTCAGCCGCCGTGCCTTGTGGGGCCAGGAAAATCTTGATGCCCGCCGCGTTCAGGACGCGAAAAGCCTTTGGCCCGACATTGCCGGCTACAACCGCTTCAACGCCCAGCTTGGCGACCGTTTCCGCAGACTGGATGCCAGCGCCCTGCGCGGCATTCAAGTTCTGCGCGTTATCATGGGCCGATGCCTCGTCCGTGGCCGTGTCCGCGACGATGAAAAATTTTGCCCGTCCGAAGCGCGGGTCCAGGCTATCGGATGTTGCCTTGCCGGTTGACGGTATCGCGATTTTCATGACATCTCCTTTTTTCATGGCAGCGCCGCCTGTTTCCATCCCCGGCTCCGGCGCCACTGCAGAGCCCGCGTTGCCGGCAACACCCGGGCATGGTCAGCGCCGGGTTCGGCAGAGTCCTGGCCATCCAGGCGGCCAGCACTTCCTCGACATTGCCGGCGGTGAAGGGAATCACCCGGACGCGCATGGCCGCCAGCAGTCCTGCCAGCGGCTTTGAAATGGCGCCGCAAACCAGGGCGTCCGGCCCAAGGGCCATAATGCTGTTCGCCTGGGCGATCGAATTTGTGCCGGGCAGCGATTCAGCGTGCCGCTTGACAACCCGGCCGCCCTCGATGTCGAGCATCAGAACCTGGCGCGCCACATCGAAGAGCGGGGATATCCTTCCGTTCCATGTTGCCAGCGCCAGCTTCATGCCTCTCCGCTTTTCAGTTTCATAACCAGTAATATACCATTTTTTGTGCCAACCCGGAGCGCTGTTCGAGACTTATCCTCAACGCGTTGGCAGGCAAGGAAATACGCGCTAAACCCCTTGTCCGGGCGCCGGCGTCAAAGTCGCATAATTACGACTTGCGGATATTATAAAAGCGCGGAAATGCGATTTATGAGCGATGCCCGGCCGGCGGGTTCTCACCGGTTTCCCGGGACGCCGGCACATTAAGGTCCGCTTTTCTGGCGGCTCGTCCTGCATGCTTTTGGAAGACGAGTCCCAACGCCTTAATTTTCCGGAACAGCGTGCTTTTATGAATTCCCAGGTCGCGGGCCGCGGCGAGGCGGTTGAATCCGCGGCGTTCCATGGCATCGCGAATGGCCAGCGCTTCGATGGCGCGCGTCTGCGCGTTCATGGATTCGCCGGCGGGCGCGGCCGGCGCCGCAGTCCGTCCGGCGAGATCAGGCGGCAGATGGCCCGTTTCTATCCTTCCCGAGGCGCAGAGCACGAAGGCGCGTTCCACTATATTCTCCAGTTCCCTTACGTTTCCCGGATATTCATGAGCCATCAGCAATGCCATGACATCCGGCGAGGCGCCGGTGACGGCCTTGCCTTGCAGCCGGTTGAAACGCCCGATGAAGTGCTCTGCAAGCAGGGGGATGTCCTCCCTTCGCTTCCGCAGAGGCGGGAGATCCAGCTTGACGACGTTCAAGCGATAGAAGAGATCTTCGCGAAAAGCCCCTTTGCGGATTTGCGCAGGCAGGTCGCAGTGCGTTGCCGCCACGACGCGGACATCCGCGAACAGGGTTCCGGTCCCGCCCAGCGGCTCGTATCTCCTGTCCTGCAGGACGCGCAGCAGCCGTATCTGAAGCGCCGGGCTGATATCGCCGATTTCATCTAGGAACAGCGTTCCTCCTTCGGCCATTGCGAAGCGGCCCGGCTTGTCCTTCGCGGCCCCGGTAAACGCGCCTTTCACATAGCCGAAGAGCTCCGATTCCAGCAATGTGTCGGGCAGGGCGCCGCAGTTGACGGCCACGAATGGTTTTCGTTTGCGGGGGCTGATGTTGTGGATGGCGCGCGCCAGGAGTTCCTTGCCGGTGCCTGTTTCACCGCAGATCAGCACAGACGCTTCGCTGGCCGCGATCTGGGGCATGACGTCAAAAATATCCCTCATGGCGGCGCTGCGGCTCACCAGGTCGCCGATTTCGAAACGCCCGGTCAATTCCTTGCGCAATTCCTCGACCAGGCTCAGGTCGCGAAATGTTTCCGCGCCGCCCACCATTCGTCCTTTTCCGTCCTTAAGGATCGCGGTGGAAACGCTGATCGAGATGCGGCGTCCGGCGGAGTCCACGATGAAAGCGGGGCGATTGACGACCTGCCTGCCGGTCTTTACCGTGTGCCGGAGCGCGCAGTCCGACTCGCACATGCTGGCGCGGAACACCTCCGAGCAGGGCTTTCCGACGGCCTCCCTTCGCCTGATGCCGGTTATGGTCTCGGCGGCGCGGTTGAACGAGGTAATGCGCCAGTCCGAATCAACCGTGAACACGCCGTCCGATATGCTTTCCAGAATGGCGTTAGTCCCGGGCCCGAGGTTTTTGTCAATATCCTTTTTCACTGCGATCCGGTTCCATGCCCGTGCGTCAATGCCGGTCAATGCGAGCGTTTCAATGCGGACAATTCATGGCGCTTCTACCGGGGTATTATCAGGACATCATGATGTCAGTTATGCGCATCGAGAGCAAGAACCTTTATTTTGCCGGTTTACGCTTGCGCGTCATGGCCGTTGTGGGGTATTGAAGCCGGATGGCCATGCCAGAAAGGAGAGAAAGCGTGAATGTAGGAAAGGCTCGCGATTGTGGAAACGGTTTTGTGGACCATGGCGTGGCGGTGCCGGTCAGCAGCACCCGCGGGGTTGCCGCGGTGGCGGACAAGGACGGCCGGGATGTGGCGCTGACATGGCTGGCGGACTCCTCGGGCTGCGTTGCGCTGATGGCGATTGACGCTGATACGGGCAAGGCCGACATATACCCGATGCCGTTTCTGCCGGAGGGCAATGCTCCGTTTGCGCTGATGTTTTCCTCTAAAAGCCGCATTTACACCCTGTTCAAGCACCGCTTTGTGGAGTTCGACCTCATTTCGCGCTCCTACACGTTTGTTCACGAAACCAAGTCGCGGCTGGGAATCGGCATGACTGAGGACGACGGCGGGCGAATTTGGGCGGCATCATTCCCGGACAGCAGCTTGTGCATGTACGATACGCGCACGGGCGAGTTTCGGGATTACGGTTCTCTGTATTGCCAGGACTGGCGGCAGTATCCTTATACGCTGGCGGCGGATGCCGGCGGCTGGATATATTTTTCGGTCGGCAAGACGCTAAGCCAGTTCATTGCGTTCGATCCGGAATCCGGCAAGGCCGTTCCTCTGCTGGCCGAAGAGGACCGGGTCCCGAACGCGACTTCGCATGTGTACCGGGATGAAGACGGCAAGGTTTACGGTCTTTCCGATGAAAAGCACTGGTCCGACGGCCAGTGGTACGAGTTGCGCCGCGACAGGGCCGTCAAATTGACCGGGCAGCCGCCGCAGAACAAGAAAAAGATCATTGGCGGCTCGATCTGGCCGTTTCACCGCGAGTTTCCCTCAGGCAGAAGAATCAAGACGCTTGACCTGACGAACCGCGTAATGGTGGTGGAGGACCCCGGGGCGCAATCTGAAAAAACGCTGCGTTTTGATTATCCGAGCGAAGGCGCGCACCTTATGGAGGTGGCCGCGCTGCCGGACGGTAGGATAGGGGGCGGCGCCGCGTTTCCGATGCGGTTTTTCACCTTCGATCCGGCGACCGGCGCAAGCCGGCACGAGGACGTGTTTGGCCAGACGAACGTCCTGGATTATCAAGGCGAGCGCGTTTTTATCGGCGCGTACACCGAGGGCATGCTTCTGGAACTTGACATGGTCCGGCCCTGGGCGGCGCCACGCAGAAACGTGCCGGATAGCAATCCCCGGGTTCTAGCCATATGCGAGCCCGACATCAACCGGCCGCACGCCATCCTGGCGCATCCCGACGGCCGGACCATCGTGATGGGCGGAACGCCCGGGTACGGGTACACCGGCGGGGGGCTTCTGTTCTGGGACCGGGCGGCCAACGCGAGCACGCTCTTGAAACACACGGAACTGCTGGCCGATCATTGTGTAATGTCGCTTGCAGCCCTGCCTGGCGGCAACCTGCTGGTCGGCAGCGGAACGCGCGCGGGCACGGGCGGCCAGGTGCGCGCAAAAGAGGCTGAGCTTTACGAACTGGACGTCGCCACGAAAAAAATAAGGTGGCATGCCGCCCTTGTTCCCGGCGCGCAGGAATATTCGGAGCTGCGTGCGGGGCCCGACGGCCTGATCTACGGGCTCGCGGACTTCCGCGTTTACGAGCCAAGCCTGATGGACGAAGAGAAGCTTTTCCTTGTTTTTGATCCGGCGCGCCGCGAAATCATATACCGCGAGGAGACGGCCCCGGGTTTCGGCCCAATGCACCTGCAGCAGGGCCAGCGCAAGATCGTGATTTCGCCGGACGGCCGGATTTTCCTTCTGTTCCGAAACGGAATCGCGCAGGCGGACCCGGTCACATTCAAGCTGTCCTGGGTTGCGCGCTCGCCTGTGGCGATTGCCGCGGGGGGCGCATGGCAGGACGGGCGCATCTGGTTTGCCTCCGGCTCCCGGATTTACAGCTACCGCGTGTGACGCGGCCCCCTGGGAGCGCAGTGTATCCGCGCCTCTGTGCGGCTCGCTGTTGCAGCCCCCTGGGAGCGCGGCCGTCACGGCCGCCCCGGCTGTTGTATCCGCGCCGCTGGGGGACATGGGGACAAGGTTGACCGTACGGCCGTCGCGGAGAGGATTCAATGAGATTTGCGCGTTGTTTAAGAAGCATTCTGAGCGCGGCGGTCATCTTCGCGGGCCCGGCCGGCGCGGCAACACGGGATTTGGGCAAAGGTTTTGCCGATCATGGAATAGCCGCCCCGGTCAGCGAAAATCGCGGCACGGCCGCAGCCGTTGACGGGAAGGGCCGCAACCTGGCGCTGGTCTGGCTGCACGGCGTTCGCGGCGCGTTTGCGCTCCTGGAGGTGGACGCGGACACGGGCAGGAGCGCGCAGCTGAGCGTGCCTTTTCCCGCGGACGGGGATACGCCTTACTCCACGCTGCTCTCGCGCGGCAACAGGTTTTACACTCATTTCGGCGGCCATTTCTGCGAATACGATCCCGCTGCGCGGGCGTTCACGTTTGTCACAAACACTGCCCCGCAGATGGCCATGAACATCATCGAGGATGAAAACGGGGTGATCTGGTCTGTCACCTATCCGCAGAGCGGTCTTGTCTCGTTCGATCCCAAGACTCGCGCGTTCAAGGACTATGGCCAGCTCTACAAGCAGAACTGGGCCCAGTATCCGGGCGGCCTGTCGCTGGACGACGCCGGCTGGGTCTACTGGGGCGTCGGGAACACCATGTTCCAGGCTATCGCTTTCGATCCTAGGTCTAAAACCGTCAAGACCCTGGTTGCCGAGAAGGACCGGCGTCCCGGGAGCGCATCGGTGTTCCGGGCCGGGAACGGCAAGGTTTACGTCTCAGTGGGCAGGAAGGATGGGTGGCTGGAGTGTCATGCGGGCTCGGCTTGCGAGGTCGAAGGCAGGCCGCCCGGGCGGGCGGCTTTCGGAAGGAGAAGGGACCAGATGTCCTTTCCGGACGGCCGGCGCCTTGCGAAAGTGGATCTCGTGGAGCGCGAGCTCGTCGTGGCCGGGCCGGCTACCAACGATGCGAAGCGGGTGCGCTTCGACTACGAGAGCGAAGGCTCGAACATGAGGAGCATCATTGTCGCGCCAGACGGCATGATCAGCGGCACCACGATGCATTCGGCGCGGTTCTACAGTTACGATCCGCGCAGCGACCGCTGGGTCCGGCACGGCACGTACAAGCCATGGAATTCGGTTTGCCTTCAGGGCGGCCGCGTGTTCGCCGGCTGCTACACGGGCGGCATTCTGCTCGAGTGGGATCCGGCGCGCGAGTGGGTCGAGCCCGGCCGTACGAATTCAAATCCCCGCGTCCTGTTCGCTTGCGCGCCGGTGATAAACTCGCCGCGCCGCATACTGGCGCACCCTGACGGGAAAACCATAATTCTCGCGGGCCGGCCCGGGTATGGCCGCACGGGCGGAGGCCTTCTGTTCTGGGATCGCAGCGCCGAAACGCCCACTCTGCTCGCGCACACGAACGTTGCTCCCAACCTTTCAACATACAGCCTCGTGGCCCTGCCGGGCGGCAAGCTGCTCGGCGGCACGGCGACCCGCACGGGCCAGGGCGGAGAGGTGAAGGCAAAGGAGGCGGAGCTTTTCATCATGGACATGGCAACCAAGGCCGTGGAATGGAGCAAGGCGCCCTTTCCCGGGGTGCAGTTCTACAGGGACCTCGCGCTCGCCAGGGACGGGCTGGTCTATGGCTTTGCGGACCAGAGGAAGCTCTTCGTTTTCGATCCCGTTCGGCGCAAGGTGATTCACGAGGAGGATATTGGCGAAAAGATCGGCCCGGTTATTCCAGCGGAAGGCTCGGGCGTGTTCGTGCCCGGCCCGGGCGGCGAGCTCTATGTCCTGTTCGAAAGAGGCATAGGCCGGCTCAGGCCGGAGAAGCGCGACATTGTTCTCCTGGCGGAATCGCCGCTGCCCATAAGCGGCGACTGCGGCGGCGCCTGCCTCGACGGCCGCCTGTATTTTGCCAGCAGCTCGCATCTCTGCAGCTTCAAGCTACCGGACAATGCTAAGACCGGCGCCGAAACGCCCGATGTTGCCCGACAATCGCCGGCCGCGCGGCCGGCGTCCGCTTCAAAATGAAGCTCATGAGAGGCGGAACGATCCGGCTTGAGGCGAATCGCGCCATGCACGCACCGCATTTCCCATGGAGGGAGGCCGGATTGCACCACCGCTGAACCAAAGCGCCTGACAGCCAACACGGAATATTCCAAGGAATCCGATGAATGTTGGAAGTTCCTTGTTGGATATTGGATATTCGATTGCTTTTTTTAGGATGAACGGGGCGTTCAGATTGTTCTGTATCTGGAGCTCCGTCTTGTTGTATTCTGGTGCATAGTTTGAACCATAAGGTGCGGAGGAAAAAATGAGTTCGATTGCTAGGGCGCTGCCGGCGATCGTGTCGCTGGTCTGGCTGTGCGCAACAGGCATGTGCCCGGGAAAGACTCTTGGGCTTTACAGGGATGAAAGTTCGGGCATTACGGACGGAATGCTCCGAGCGCTTCGGGAAGCAGGCTGGCAGGTCACGATGCTGACGGCCCCGGACTTGGCGAACGAGGCCAAGCTGGCCGGAATGGATGTCGTATTCCTGCCGGGTGGGAACAATGTGTACGATTTTGCCGACTTCAATGCCCGGCGCAGCCTGGTCAAGTACGCGGCGGGCGGCAAGGGGATATTGGCAGGGGCATTTCGCGGCGGGTACGTCTGCACGGCCAACCGCCCCCTTTTCCCGCAGGTCGCTGAAGTCTACAACAAGGTCAACGGTTCAACCGTCGTCTCTTTTGGAGATTCCGAACTTGCCAAGGCCATAGACCAGCCGTTTTTCACCGGCGGCCGGGATCACGGAGTATTGAAAGTCGGGCCGCTCGGAACGATCTTTGCCGTCAGCCCGGGCGACAACGCCCCGATTGGCGCGCATGGCAGCGTGTACGGCGGCCGGTACATTGTGTTCGCCGCGCCGATCGGCATGGCCGCCGCGACCAACGCCATGGATGGAACATCGAAACAGGTGCTGCTCAAGATGCTCGACTGGCTGGCCGCCGCGCCCAAGCTCGGCGAGGCCCACAGGGCCGCGCACCAGGCGCAGGCGTTGCTTGATTTCCTGAGGCGCGAGAAAACCATGGACTGGACGCTGAACGGGCGCGGGCCGGACCGCGCTCCGGGCATCCTGCCCGCTATCCGCAACCGCCATGCGCTCGTTCTGCAAAGCCGGCAGTACACCCTGCAGCACATGTCGCAGTATCTGTCCGGCAAGGATTATGACAGGTGCATGGCGGCGGAGGGCGATTTGAGGAGGCTCGTCAAGCAGCTCGACGAGAACTACAGCAAGGCCGCGGCGGACATGGCTGACCGGATTTCGCGCATGGCAATCACCGACTTGACGGTCGACAGGTCGCCCCAGTCAAGAGACGCCTATGTCGAGCAACTTATGCCCGCGGCCAGGATGAAGGCGATGACGGCCGTTGGGGACAACGCGATCGCGGAGCTGCGGCCCATTGTTGCCGCGGCAAAGGCTGCGAAGCGCGCCGCCGAACACGCGCGCGATCTGGCGGCCGTTCCGGGGCTGATCGGGAAGTGCGCGGCGCCGGAAGCGTCCGCTCGCCGCGCCGCGGCCAGTGAGCTCGGGCGCATCGGCAGCCCGGATTCCGCGCCCGCGCTTGTGAAGCTGCTTAAGGACGAGGACGGGGATGTCCGCGTTGAAGCCATCATCGCCCTCGGCTGGCTGCAGGCGAAGGAGGCCGTTCCGGATCTGATCGCGCATGCGTCTGGGAACGATCCGCGAATGCGCCGCCGCGCGGTACAGGCCCTCGGCCAGATCGGGGATTCCCGCGCCATAGCGCCCTTGCTGGGAATGCTGGCCGACAAGGACTATTTCGTCCGCGAAAACGCCATCCTGGCTCTCGGCTGGCTCAAGGCGAAGGAGGCCGTTCCGGAACTCCTGAAGATTGTCTCGACTTTTGACCGCCGAAACGCCGGCCAGCGCGGGCTCATGGTGTCGGCCATCCGCGCCCTTGGGCACATCGGCGATCCAGCGGCTCTGCCGGCCATCCAAAGCCTGGCAAAGATCGCCATGGACCAGGCGTCAGACATGCGCAACAACAGGGTGAATTATCTCTCCTCGCCGCTCTCGCCCGGATTGGAGGGGCACGCCAGGCCGGCGGCCGCCGAAATCATGGCCGGCGGCCTGCCCGAGCCGGGGATCAAGCAGGCCGCTTTCCTCTCGGCCTCGGCAGCCTTCCATGGCCTGACCGGAGATTTCAACGCCCTGGCAGGCCGTCCTGACTCCTTCACGGGCGGCGACATGGCGCTCCTGTGGCCCTATCTCTGGGAGGCCGGAATGACCGGCGTCAATGCGGCGTGGGGCGTAGGCAAGGCGGACGAGGGCAAGTTCCCGGAGATTGTCAGGGCGGCGGGCGATTTGGATTTGCGCTGGATCAATCCTCTCCCCATGGGCGGCAACAAGACCTACAGTCAATTCCGCGCGGGCGCCGACAAGAACGACATCGAGCGCGTCCTCATGGCATTCAAGAATGAGCCCGCGTTCAGCGGGTTCTGGAGCGAGGAGGCACAGTGGGCCATACCCGCGTCATCGGCCGGCTTCACCGAGTGGCTGGAAAAGAGGCACGGCCCCGGTTTCCGGAAGAAGCTTGGCGCGGCCGAAGGCAAGGACCCTCTTGAACTGGCGCGGGCCCGGGAATCCACGGCCGGCGGGAGCACGCCAATGAAGGCGGAGTACATGCTCTACTGCGCCGAGACCCTGCTCGATTCCCTGCGCGAGGCGCAGGAATGGATGCGCGGCTTCCGCAAGGGCTGCGCCTTCGCCTGGAGCGGGAGCGGCGGCGGCACGTTCAGCCTGCCGGGCGTGCCGGGCAGGGCCGGTTCTGTCATTGACTTGAATGGCCCCGAGGAAAACCAGTGTTTTGGCCGCCACAACACGTTTCTGCTCGAGATGTGCAAGGATGGAGAGCCCCGTCCTGTCATGGGCGGGCTCCGCAACTGGTACAGCCCCTCGCCCGAGCACGACATTCGCGGTTTCGCACAGCACCTCGCGCACGGGGAATGCTTCTTCAACTACGACATTAGCCAGGTGTTCGAGCAGGCCTCGGAATATCCCATGTGGGCGTGGGACGCCTCGCGCTGGGCCAGGCTCAGGAAAATTTTCCGGAAGGCCCGCTCCATGCGGGAGTATGTTGCCGTCCCCGAATCCGGGGCCAATGTTGCGCTCGTGCTCAGCGGTCTGTCGTGCGCGAGCTTCTACCCGTCCGCTGACGCTCAGGACGAAAACCGGTGGCTGCAGCACCAGGTCGCCATGTGGACGGCGCTCAGCCAGTCGCATATACCTTCCGACATCATCTGGGCCGAGACGCTGACGCCCGGAAAGCTGCGGCGCTACCGCGTGCTGGTCCTTGCCGGCGCCAGGATCGTAACCGAAGAGCAGGCGGAAATGCTGCGAGAGTGGGTGAATGCCGGCGGCGTCCTGATCGCGTGCGGCGCCGCGTCCCTGTACGACCATTGGGCGCTCCAGCGTAAAGACTACCTGCTCTCCGACCTTTTCGGACTTGGCTACGTGGACAATATCGGCGTCGCCGATCCGGCGAAGATAGACACCTATTGCCTCGGGCGCGATGGCGCGGCGGCCAAGGCCGTGTCCGGGCCCGACCAGGAGAACTTCGCGCGCGTCGTTTGCCGCGGGATAAAGCCGGTGCAGTCGCTGGGCTTGTACAAGGCGGCGGACAAGGCCTCCGCGCTCCTGCCGGGCGTGGCCGCCGGAACGGCCTGCGAGTACGACATGCCGCTGGGCTACGACAAGGTAAAGCCCGGCACAGCCGAGGTTCTCGCCTCCTTTGCCAACGGCGATCCGGCCCTGACCGTCAACAAGGCCGGCAATGGCTTGTGCTATTTCTGGACCCCCGTCTATCCGGGGCTCTGCCACCTGGCCTCAGAGTGGGAGGCAACTCCAAACAAATACGACTTCTGGCCCAATGTGCGCGAGCTCCTGGCAGCCATGGTCAGGGGCGGACTGGAATACCGGAAGGCAGCCCTGCCAATAGAGGTTTCCGGGATATCCAAGGAGGTGGAGGTGACGGTGCGCCGGCAGCCGGAGCAGAACCGGTTGATGGTCCACCTGCTGGATTTCGACACGAAATCCAGCAGGGTGCAAGGAGCGAAAATTTTTGTCAACCCGCCTGAAGGGAAGACAATCAAGCGGATATTCCACCCGGACACGGGCCTGGATGTCGCGTTCGAAGCGTCCGGAAGCGGGGTTTCGGCCAATCTCCGCGGCTTCGAATCGCATGACATGGTTGTTGTGCAGTACTAGCGCCCGGCGCCATGAAGGCGCGGAGCGTGAAGAGTGCAGAAGTGCAACGTGAAGCGGTGAAGCGGGGTTGTTTTGAAGGTAGAATATGGATTCGCAGCGAGGTTGTTTGTAGCGTTGTCGCTGCTGGCCATGGAAAATGGGAAAGCACAGGGAGTGCGAAAGATGGAAAAAATCATGGCTGAACTAGACCCGCCGGCTGCCGTTGACCCGATTCGGGGCCAGGCAAGCCGGAGCATTAGGGAATTTCCGGACGGCAGCAAACTTGTTGACCTGAACCTGGAGACAAAGAAGCTTGTCGTCCGCGAGGAGGATGGCGCCGAGCGCTCCGTGCCCATCAGTTTCGAGGGGAGCCCCATCTACGTGGCCGTTCTGTGCGCTGGGCCCGACGGCAAGATATACGGCAGCACGGCCCATCCCAGCCGCCTTTTCGTGTATGATCCGGCGCTGGACGAATTGATTTTCTATCCCAGCGTGAAGATCGCCTTCAAAAGCCTGCGCGTTCATGGCAAGCACGTGTTTGGCGGGCACTACTCTGACGGGGTGTTCTGGCTGCTGGATACGTCCGCGCCCATCACCGCGTCCCCAAAGGCGTCCGTTACAGGCCGGACGATAACCGCGGCCCCGGCCCCGGCCGGCGCCGCGGACAACCCTGCAAACCTTGGAGCCTTTTCGCCGGTCGTGAACATGCCGCGCAACGCTTTTGCGCATCCGGACGGAAAGCACATCATGATCAGCGGCCAGCCCGGCTACGGTTTTATGGGCGGCGGCCTGATCATCTACAACCTTGAAACGCGGCAAATCACGAAGCTCGTCCATACCGACCTCCTTCCCGACTACAGCACCATGGGCATTGCGGCCATGCCGGACGGCAACCTGCTCTGCGGGACCAGTCCGCGGGGCGGGCACGGCACTGCCGCGCCGCACACGCAGGCAGCCCTGTACATACTCGACTGGCGCGACAAGAAAGTTGTCTGGAACAGCGGGCCGCTTGAGCAGGCTTTTTCCATTCAGAGCATGCTGGCCGGGCCTGACAACCTCTACTATTGCGTTGACGGCGACGGCAGCCTTCTGGTGTTCAAGGTGGAGAGCCGGGCACTGCCCGGAAGCGCCGAACAGCCGGACCCGGGCCGGCGCTATGACGTCAAGATGAAGATGGTGCACAAGGATGCCCTGGAAAAGTACGGGAACCATACGGACAATCAGGCATTTGTGCCCGGCCCGGACGGCAAGTTGTACCTTGCCCTTAAAAAGGGGCTTGTCAGGATCACGCCGGGCAGCTTCAATGTTGAGGAACTCGCCGTGCCGGAGGGCGGCATCGAGGCGGGGCTGGGCATTGTCGGCGGCCGCGTCTACTTCGCGAGCAGGGGATGCCTGAGGAGCATTGCCTTGCCCGAAGCCACGGGCGCCTCGAAAGACAGCGGGATCGCAAACCACGGCGCGCCGGTGCGAACCGCTGAAAACCGAGGCATGACTGTTTCTTTGGACGGAAAGGGCAATCGGGTCGTCTTGGCGTGGATCGCCGCGGGCGGAACCGATAACATGCTGGCTGTAGATGTCGAAACCGGCGCCGGGCGGAAAATTCCGGTGCAGCCTTATGCAGGCGACAACGCGTTCTCCGTGTGGCACTCCACCCGCGGCTTATGGTATTCGCACTACGGCAGCCATTTCTACGAGTTCGACCCGAAGACCCTGTCCTTCACCTTTGGAGAACGCACTGCCTCGCGCTGCGCAATGTCAATGCACGAGGACCGCAACGGCGTGATCTGGGCTTCGCTTTTTCCCGGCGCCGGGCTTGTTAGCTTTGACCCGAAAACGCGCAAGCTGGTTGACCACGGGGCGATGAACAACGAGGCCTGGGGGCAGTACCCCAGTTTCATGGCATTGGACGATGCCGGCTGGGTCTATGTCGGCATAGGGAACACGCTCGGCCAGGTCGTGGGGTACAACCCTGCCACGGGCGAGCGCCGCGCCTATGTTCCGCAGAAGTCCAGGCAGCAGGGAGTGGGGCGCCCGTTGGCTGCAACCGACGGCAGGGTCTACGCCACGGCGCCCGGGTGGGGCGAATATGAAATGTACGCGGGCGAGGCGACCCCGATCGAGGCTCTGGCACAGCGGCGCCTGGCCGAGCAATCAGGCGACTACGAGCCCGGCAAGGGCGACTATTTCATCCCGGCCCGTGCATTTCGCAACTGGGAGCTTGGTGACGCGGAAAACAGCGCGACCGGCGAGGGCAAAGGCGGCGCAGTCAAAGGCCGGGCCTGCGCGGTTTGGGCGCCCGGCGGGGGTCCGGCCGAGGCGAGCCGATGGCTCTGGAAAAAAGACCTGGACGACAGTTTTGAGCTGCTGCTCCGGGCGCAAGGCAAGCCTTGCGCGGGCGATCTGATTGTGGCCTTCAACGGCCGGGAATTGTTCAATGCGCCGACGCCATTCAAGCATGAAGAGGCATCCTCTCTGCGATTGCCCGTACCGGACGACGCGCTCAAGGAGCAGGAGAACCTCTTGACGATCAGCTTCAAGCCGGAGGAGAAAGCCGCGCTGGAGAAACAGGACGCCGGCGGCGTCAAAAGGATGAGCGTTTTTTACGCGGTGTTCAAGCGCTCCGCCAGGAAGTGAGGGGAAGACTACCCTCCATTCCTCCGGATATTGCGATTGGTCAGAGTGCGGCATATGCAAGGAGTTTGATCTCATGACTCACATATCCTGCACCGCCGGCGCCGTGGTTCTGCTTGTCCTGCTGGCGGCACAGGCAGTGTCCGGCCAGAGCTTTCGTTCCATGGAGCAGAAGCTGGCGGCTCAAAAACCGCCTGTCAAGGTCGATCCGATCCGCGGTTACCGAACCCGGACCCTGAACGAATTTCCCGACGGCAGCAGGATTCTCAACCTGGATTTGCAGGGGCGAAAGCTGTACATGCGCGAGGCCGACGGCAGGGAGCGGGTTGTGCCTTTTGATTACGATGCGGGCGCGATTCAGATAGCCGTTCTGTGCGCCGGGCCCGACGGAAAGATATACGGCGCCACGGCGCATCCCAGCCAGCTGTTCGTCTACGACCCGGCCCTCAACGAACTGTATTTCTATCCCGGCAACAGCATTGGGTTGAAAAGCCTGCGCGTCCAGGGCAAGTACGTTTTTGGCGGGCAATACACCGGCGGAGTGTTCTGGCTGATCGACACGTCAAAACCCATATCCTGGACTCCTGCTTCCTCCATCCGCGGCCGGCGGATATCGGAGCCTGAGCCCGGGGCCGGAGCCGGGGCCAATCCCCTGAGGCTCGGAGGGTTTGCGCCGGATTTGAACATTCCGCGCAACGCGTTTGCGCATCCCGCCGGCAAGCACATAATGATCAGCGGCCAGCCGGGCTACGGGTTCGTGGGCGGCGGCCTGGTCATCTACAACCTGGAAACGAAGAAATCTGCGGTGTTGACCCACAAGAACCTGTACCGGGACTACAGCACAATGGCCATTGCGGCCATGCCGGACGGCAACCTGCTCTGCGGCACGAGCCCCAAAGGCGGGCACGGAACGAAAGCCGTGCACGGCCGGGCCGCCCTTTACATTCTTGACATGACAAACTTCAAGGTGGTCTGGCAAAGCGGGCCGCTGAAAGAGGCGGGCGAGATTCTGAGCATGGCGGCCGGGCCTGACAACCTCTACTACTGCGTGGACGGGGGCGGAAAGCTGCTCGTGTACAAGGTGGAGAGCCGGTTGCACGAAGAGGATGTGATGGATGCCATCAGCGCAAAAAAATCGGATGCCGGCACAATAATGGATGAGCCGGATCAGGGTCGCCGCTTTCACGTCGAGATGAACATGGTGCACCAGGACCCCTTGGAAAAGTACGGCGGCCACACGGGGAATCAGGCCTTTACAGTGGGCCAGGACGGCAAGATATACCTCGGGCTGCGCAGGGGGATCATAAGGATCACGCCGGGAACATTCAAGGTCGAGGAGATTGCCATGCCGGGCCGGGGCGTCGGCGCAGGACTGGGAATAGTCAGCGGCCGCGTCTACTTTGCGAGCGGCGGATATCTCAACAGCGTTGCGCTTCCGGAATCCGCCGGCGGCCCGGAAACCAGCCGGATAGTCAGCCATGGGGCGCCGGTCATGGCGGCCGAAAACCGGGGCATGACCGCGGCCGTGGACGGGGACGGGCACAGGATGGCACTGGCCTGGATCGCCATGGGCGGCACGGACAAGATGCTGGTGATAGACGTTGACGGCGGCGCCGCGCTGAAAATTCCGGTGGAACCCTATGCCGGCGACAATGCGTTCGCGGTCTGGCATTCCAAGCGCGGGTATTTCTACTCGCACTACGGCAGCCACTTCTACGAGTTCGACCCCAAAACCCTGACGTTCACCTTTGCGGCGCGCACCGCCGGGCGCTGCGCCATGTCCATGCACGAGGACCGCAACGGCGTGATCTGGGCGTCGCTGTATTCCGGCGCCGGGCTTCTGAGCTTTGATCCCGAGACTCGCAAGCTGGTCAATCACGGCAGCATCAACAGCGAGGGGTGGGGTCAGTACACGAGCTACATGGCGGCGGACGATGCCGGCTGGGTGTACGTCGGCATAGGAAACACGCTCGGCCAGCTTGTGGGGTACAACCCTGCAACGGGCGAGCGCCGAACCTATGTTCCGCAAAAGTCCAGGCGGCACGGAGTGGGGCGCCCGTTCACGGCCACCGACGGCCGCGTGTATGCCAATGCGCCAAACTGGGGCGCGCACGAGATGTTCGCGGGCGAAGCGACCCCGATCGAATCGCTGGAACAGCGGCGCATGGCCGGGATGTCAGGCGACTACGAGCCCGGCAAGGGCGACTATTTCATCCCCGCCCGCGTGTTCCAGCAATGGGAGCCGGTTGCCGCGGCCACCAATATGCTCGATGAGCTGATGCTGAACGAAGCCAACGCCCAGCCCGCGGTTGCCTGGGCGCCCAGCGGGATTCCGGCCGAGGCAAGCCGGTGGCTCTGGAAAAAAGACCTGGACGACAGTTTTGAGCTGCTGCTCCGGGCGCGGGGCGGGCCTTGCGCGGGCGATCTGATTGTGGCCTTTAACGGCCGGGAATTGTTCAATGCGCCGACGCCGTTCAAGCATGAAGAGGCATCCTCTCTGCGATTGCCCGTGCCGGACGACGCGCTCAGGGAGCAGGAGAACCTCTTGACGATCAGCTTCAAGCCGGAAGAGAAAGCCGCGCTGGAGAAACAGGACGCCGGCGGCGTCAAAAGGATGAGCGTTTTTTACGCGGTGTTCAAGCGCTCCGCCAGGAAGTGAGAGGAACACGGCCGTACAGCCCTGATGCCGTGAACGCTTGACGTCGGGGAAACCATATCACAGAGGATTTGCCGGCATGAAGCTCGCGACCATTTCTTCGTTTGACGAGACAATTCCCTTTGACCGCGCAATCCCGATGATCCGGGAGGCGGGTTTCGAAGTCGTATCCCTCGGGCCCAATCCCGGGTATTCGGGTTTAATGACGGCCCCTGGACGGGCGGCGCTGCGGAAATTGCTGGGTACGAACGGCCTGGCGCTCGACTCGATTCACGCGCCGTGGTCGGGAGACGGCCCGCTCCTGTTCTCGCTTGAAGATAATCGGAGGCGGGAAGGCATGCGCCAGTGCGAGCTGGCCATGGACGCCGCCTCTGAGCTGGAGTGCAAAATCCTGGTGATTCACCTCCTGTATGGAACGCTGCCGCACGGTCAGCCGCCGGGCCCGGTTCGGGACAAGATGATCGAACAGGGGCGCAGAAGCGTAAGCGCGCTGGCGGCGTACGGCGCCGGGCGCGGCGTAAAGCTGGCCCTTGAGAACGGCGAAGACCCGTATTACGACATGGTGCTGGAGGATTTCATGGCTGAATTTGACGATGCGAACATCGGGTTTTGCTACGATTCAGGGCATGAGAACCTGAACGGAAAATGTTTCAGGCTCCTGGAGAAGTTCGGGCGCCGGCTCTTTACGGTTCACATTCACGACAACACGGGAACGGACGCGCATACCCTGCCCTTCGAGGGCGCGATAGATTGGGATGGGTTCAGAAAGGTATTTCACTCTTTAGGCTATTGCGGGAATCTCCACCTGGAGGCGGACATAAGGAACTCCCAGTTCAGGGACCCGGCCGTCTTTCTGGCGCAGGCATGGGCCCGGGGCATGAGACTTCTTGAACATGAAAAGAGCGCCTGAATATCCGATTGCTCTTTCTCTGCGAAGCCGCTTCGGAGAAGCATGGGCCCCGGTCGCCGTTCCTGACGCAGCCTTGGCCGCGGCAGCCGCGCAACGGTGTTTTTCCTTGACTCCATGCGCGCATACGTTCAGGCTGCAACCCATGTGAACGCCGGGCAATGTTGGCGCAAATGCCGGCAGGAGACGTGTTGCCATGTTTGACTTGAAAATCGTGAACGGGCTGATTTTCGCGGGCGCCAGTGCCGGTCAGCCATGGCCCGGCTGCGTTGCGGTCAAGGACGGCCGGATAGCCGCGCTTGGCGCCGCAATTTCGGGCTCCGCAAGGCATGTCCTTGACGCTGCCGGACAGGCGGTGTCTCCGGGCTTCATTGACCTGCACACGCATTGCTCAATCGGCCACAACCTGAACTACCTGCAGGCCGGTGTGACGACCGTGGTGAGCGGCAATTGCGGGTTCGGCAGGCTGCCGGCCGAACTGCCGGAATGCGTGGCCGGCCGATGCGGCCCGAACATCGCTTTTCTGACCGGGCACAACTCGGCGCGCCGGGAAGTTGTGGGCAATGTCAACCGCGCGCCGACCCCGGGTGAGATGGGCCGCATGGTCGAGCTGGTGGCCGCCGACATGGCCGCGGGCGCCATGGGGCTTTCGGCCGGGCTCGAATATGTCCCGGGCTATTACGCCGAAACGTCCGAGGTGATCCGCCTCGCGCGGCCGGCCGCGGACGCCGGAGGCATTTACACGGTGCACATGCGCAACGAGGGCGACCGGATTCTGGACGCGATCGGGGAAACGCTGCGCATTTCCGAAGAAGCCGGGCTGCCCGCGCACGTTTCCCACATCAAAACGGTTGGCGTGAATAATTTCGGACGCAGCCGCGAGGTGATCGCCGTGCTTGACGCCGCCCGCCGGCGCGGCCTAGACGTCACTCATGACCAGTATCCATACACCGCGTGCTGCGGCCGGATTCTGCTCCTGCTTTCACAGCGGCTCCAGGAGGGCTCGCCTTCGGACCTGCGCGCCAGGCTCGATGACCCAGCGGTCCGCGCCCGCGCCCGGTCCGAACTTACCGAGAAGCTTGAAAGAGTGTACGGCGGCGACACGTCCCGCGTTGTTGTGGCAACGGCCCCGGACGCCGCCATGGTCGGGCGCAATCTGGCTGAAATAGCCGGAATGCGCGGGCGCTCGGCCAAGCCCGATGATGTTGCGGACGCCGTCCTGGACGTGGTGAAGGAGTATCCCGACCAGACCGCGATATACTGCGTATTCCATAACATTGCCGAAGAGGATGTCCGCTGTTTCATGCTCAGCCCTTTCACGGCAGTGGGCTCCGACGGGTGGAGCGTGAAGTTCCGGGAAGGCCATGCGCAGCCGCGCCACTACGGAACCTGTCCGCGCGTCCTTGGCCGCTACTCGCGCGACCTCGGGATATTTCCGCTGTCCGAAGCCTTGCGCCGCATGACCGCCCTGCCGGCCGAGCGCCTCAGGCTGGCCGACCGCGGCGTAATTGCCGAGGGCGCCTGGGCCGACCTGGTGGTGTTCGACCCTGACGCCATTCGGGACACGGCAACCTTCGACGAGCCGCACCAGTACCCGGTTGGCATTTCCTGGGTAATCGTCAACGGCCAGATCGCTGTCGATCATTCCCGGCCGACCGGCCTGCTTCCGGGCGTTTTCGTGCCGCGCCCGGCAACGCCGGCCCGGAAAACGACTTGCACTGTCTAAAGCCTGGCGCCGCGTGAATTTTCCGCGTCCGGCGTCGGGCCGATCTCAAGGCATGAAACTCATCACATAATGGGGGCGCAATGAAAACTAAAGCGGGGGCTGCCTCGGGAAATCGTTCCGCGCCGGATGGCTGCGGTATTGTATTCTCGTGCCTGCCGGAGAACGACTTGTTTGTGACTCTTGCCGCGGCCGCGGGCAGGACCCCGGCGCGCTGCGGGACTGCGGCCGAGGCGATCAGGATGGCGCCGGAGAACGGGGCCGTAGCCGTCCTTGCCGACGGCTATCCCGAAAAGCAGACCGCGCTGGATGCCGCGCTGCTCGCCGAAGCCGCGGCCAAAAACCTCCGGATCTATGCCGAGTATCCGGCCGCGCTTCCGGGGCTCGATGTCGGGAAGCCGGAGCGTGACAAGTTATTGCGGGGCGTGGTCGTGTCGGGCTTTTTCGGCAAACTGCTTGGCCCGATGCGGATTGTCGCGGTCAACGGGTGCGTCCACGTGCCCGTGAATGCGGGCGCCTCGCACATGGTCCTTGCCCGCGTGGTCGGCGTGGACACGGCCGTTTTCGGGCTGGACAACACGCCCACAACGCCGCTTCTTTTCGAGCACCCGCGCGGCAACCTGCTGGTGGCCGCAACCAAGCTCAGCCAGTTCGTCACCGGCCGGTACATGCCGGCGCGGGCATGGCAGGCGATATGGCAGGCGATACTGTCCTGGCTGACGCCCGGCGTTCAAGTGCCGGAACTGCGCTGGACCGCGGCGGTCCGGCCCTGCTTCGGCCCCGGCGAACCTCTGCCAAAAGACGCCGGGCTCCGGGCTCTTCGGTGCGCGGCTGACTGGATGGAAAATAGCCGGGTCTTGCGGCACGCCGCATGGCCCGCGGAAGTCCTTGACCGGTCCACGAAGTTCAACCTGCTCGACAGGCCGGGCGCGGATTGTCCCGGCGGCGACGGCTCTCTCGGAATCCTCGAGGGCTTCAGCTCCTCGATCCGCGAGGACGGAAGCCAGCCGGTGCGCTACGCCGTGCGCTACGACTGCGTGTGCGAAGCAGGCATGCTCATGGCCTTCGACGCTGCGCTCAACGCCCGCCCAAATCACGGCGCGCTTGCCGGCAACCTGCTCGATTACGGGCTCCTGAAATCGGACCTTGCCGCCGCCGCGCAGAGCGCGGATCCCGCCGGCCCGTCCTGCGGCTTCCTCCCATGGGCGCTGGACAATCCCGACAAGTATTGGGGCGACGACAATGCCCGCGCCTTGCTCGGCGCGCTTACGGTTGCGGGGCTGCGCAGGGACAGGCGCTGGTCCGACGCGATCACGCGATGCCTGCTGGCCAACCTGCGGGTGACCGGCGTGAACGGGCATCGCAGGCGATGCCTGAAGAAGGGCGATCTGCTGGAGAACGGCTGGGAATTCTACTGGCGCGAGAACCATGTCGAGAACACCGTTCACATGCAGGCATGGCTGCCGGCCTGTTACTTATGGGCCTACACAAAGACCCGGTTCGAGCCGTTCCTGGCGCGGAGCGAAGCGTGCCTGAAAACGCTCATCAACGCGTACCCGGACCGGTGGGAATGGGTCAACGGCAGCGGCTCGCTCGAGCTGGCCCGGGCCATGCTGCCGTTCTCCTGGATGCTGCGCGTGAGCGACACGCCCGAGCACCGCGAATGGTTTCGCATCCTGGCCTCGGACCTGCTCGCGCTGCAGGAAGATTGCGGGGCGATCCGCGAGATCATCAGGGAGGGAGAAGGCGAATACAAGGGCTGCATTGCCAAAACCAACTCCGCTTTCGGCACGTGCGAAACGAGCCTCATCGAAAAGGACGGCGATCCGGTGTCAGATTCGCTCTACACGTGCAACTTCGGCCTGATCGGCTTGAACGAGGCCGCCGCCGTCACGGGCGACCCGGCATTCGCCCGGGCCGCGGACAAGCTGGCAGACTATCTTTGCCGTATTCAAACTCATTCCGAAACGCACCCGGAGCTTTCCGGAGCATGGTACAGGGCATTCAATTTTCGGGACTGGGACTACTGGGCGTCCAATTCCGACAGCGATTGGGGCCCGTGGTGCATTGAAACCGGGTGGACCCAGCCGTGGATCGCGGCCGGGCTCGCCCTGCGGCACATGAAGACTTCGCTCTGGGACGTGGTGGGGCAGGCGGAGATCGGCGGGAGCTTCGAAAGCCTCAGGGCGCGCATGCTTCCGGATGAGGCGCTGGCGCGCGGCTGGAAAAAATAAGCGGCGGCCTGCCCGCGAACCTGGACTTGAAACAGGAAAGGAAATACCGGAGTGAAACGATCATCAACGGCAATGCGCGCGGCCCTGGCAACGGGATTCTGCATTGGCTGCGCCGCGATGGCGGGGGAAAACGCGATGAAGATCAGCGTGCGCGAAGAAACCATGAGCGGTGAGCGCGCCGTGATACTCGAGAACTCTTTTTTCAAAAGCGTCATTATTCCCGGCAAGGCCATGTTCCCGGCAACGTATTTCTACAAGCCGTCCGGGCACGATGTCTTTTTCCGCCGGGAGACCATGGAGCAAAGCTTCCTGAGCCTCGACGGCTTTTTCGACTGCCTGCCCTGGGTCGGAGACAGCAGGAAGCGCGGCGCGAGCAAGGGCCTTCTCAAGACCGCGGCCTGGCAGACAGACGCCCGGGTTGACGGCGGCGTCGCCACTCTCGCGTTCAGGACCGTGATAAGCTATCCTGATTTCACGACCGGCAGGACGACCGAGCTGGCTTTTGCCAAAACGATGGTGGCATCGGAAAAGCATGCCCAGCTTCGCATGGACTACGAGATTGAAAACAAGGGCCGCGACAAGGCCAGGTTCATCATGGTCGGGCATGCCCGCGTTGCCGCCGGGGGAAAATATGACCGCGGCGATTACATATACGCTCCGGGCACAAACTGCTGGGTCACCGAGTTCAAATGGCCGGCCTTGGACAAGCTTGGCGTCAAGCCCTACAGCTGGACGCCGTGGCCGATAGAGGGCGTTGTGGACTTCGCGCCGAAGGAAGGGCCGGAGAAGAAGGGCGACAGCGTGTACGCCTTTGTGCCTGCGTCCTGGAGCGTCATCGGCGACGAGAAGAGCAGGGAATACGTCCTGTTCCATTATTCGCCCGTGCAGCTGGGCAAGGCAATCATGCGGCAGCCGTTCGCCTGCATTCTCCACAGGGACAACGACTACCTGCTTGAAATCAGCCTGTCCCGGGACATTGACGCCAAGAACTGGGACGAGCCGTGGGCGACCGCGTCGCTGGCGCCCGGGGAAAAGGCGCAGTTCACGGTCTACATGACGCCCGGCCAGGGCCTGGTCAAGGCAGATTTCGAAAAGGTCACGCAAGTCACTCCGGATCGCCTGGTCATCGGCGGCGCTTCAGGCAGGGAAATCAAGCTTGCGGATTGAGCGCCTCGAAAATGAACGAACGCGGCACAAGCAATTCGACGCAACGCCAGGCCCGTGACAGCCAGGCGGATTCCGGGGCCCGCGGGCCGGACAATCCGGCGCCGGGCTGGAAGCGGATAATTGACCCGGATTTTCTCTACACGTGGGCGACCCTGCTTGTCATTCCGGCCTATGCGATCACGGCGGAGCTCAGAAGCCACATATTCGTTTTTTACGCGCTCCTTTTCTGCCTGAAAGTGTGGAAGAGCGGGTATGTGAGATGCGGGCTGGAATACTGCACCGCCATTGCCATTCTCGGGCTGGCGGCAAGCTGGATCGGAACCTGGGACGCGGAAGTGCTCAAGCGCGTGCTCCAGGTCGGAAGGATCGTGTGCCTGCCGATCCTGATGTGCCAGTACAAGCCCATAAGAAAACTGGAAAATGCGCTCGCCTTGATTTTCTCGGGGCTGGCGGTCTACGGCATGGCGCGAATGCTTTTTGCGCCGCTCGTGACCGGGTATGCGCAGGACCGGCCATACTGCTATTCCAATTTCTTCATGCATTCCTCGATCATCGCCTTCTCAGGCTTCCTTTTCTTCCTCGTGACCTTTGTCCGGAAGAAGGGATGGGGATGGAAGTTGTTCAGCGCGGGCAACGTGCTTATGTTCGCCTCCCTTGTCGCGATGCAGCGCGTCCGGGCTTCCTACCTGGCGCTGCTGGCGCTGGTCCCGGTCATCCTGCTGCTCGAGTTCAGGAAGCAGGCCTTGCTGAGCATGGCGTGCCTGCTCCTGTGCTGCGCGGCGGCTGTGGGCGGGCTTTACGTTTTCAAGCCCGCCCTTGTTCATGCGGCCGCCGCTCACGCGGCATCCATGGCCGACATGCATAACGGCAGCAACAGGGGGCGGCTGGTGTTCTGGAGGAAAGCCGTGGATGTGTTCCGGGAGAACCCCGTCAACGGCATTGGCTACTGGCGGTTCAACCGCGACCACGTGGACTTGAACAATCCGGAGTTCGAATGGGCATTCTGGCACGCGCACAGCGAATTTTTCAGCATGCTGGCGGAAACCGGTCTGATCGGCATTATCGCATGGTGGGCTTTCAAGCTGAAGCTGCTCTGGACGTTTTTCAGGCGGCGTGCCGAATGGGCGGGCGCCTTCGCGCTGTACCTGCTGCTGGCCTTCGAGATACACAACGTGTTCGAATCCTACCTGTATGAGCGGATCGCGTACATCTACGTGTTTCTGCTGCTGGGCATGGGGCTCAACCAGGTCGTCCGGAAGGACGCGGCAGGCGCCGCGCTTGAGTGCGAAAAATGATGAGCCCGGCGCAGGCGGCGAAGGTAAGCGTGATTGTGCCGTTCCACAATTCCCGGGCGACGCTCGCCCTGGCGCTGGACAGCATTGCCGCCTCGTCCCACGCGAACTTCGAGGTCCTCATGGTTGACGACTGCAGCGCCGACGGGAGCGGCGCCGTCGCCGAAAGTTATGCGGGCAGGGACAGGCGCTTCCGCTATTTCAGGAATTCCGAAAACAGGCGCGTTTCCTTCTGCCGCAACAGGGGTATTGACAATGCCGCGGGCGACTGCATCTTGTTTGCGGACAGCGACGACTGGATTTCGCCGGACTGGATTGCGAA
Source organism: Lentisphaerota bacterium (assembly GCA_012514555.1). Lineage (GTDB taxonomy): Bacteria > Verrucomicrobiota > Kiritimatiellia > JAAZAB01 > JAAZAB01 > JAAZAB01. The sequence continues at coordinate 9,013 of JAAZAB010000501.1, read as the reverse complement.
CCTGCTCGGCGACGCGGCCGCCTCGGGCGCCGAGATCGTCATAGGCAAAGCCATGCGGCTCCGCGGCGGGCGGGAGCGCGAATTCAGGATGGCGGGCCTGAAGCGGCGCGGGCATATAGAGTTCGAGGCGGTGGTGTTCAAGGACAATTCCGTTGTCTGGAACAAGCTGTATTCCGCGGCGCTGCTCAAGCGCGAAGGCATTCGATTCGACGAGAGCCTCTACATCGGCGAGGACCTGCTGTTCAATTTCATGGCAATGAGCCGGGCCCGTGGCATATTCTACGGCGGCCGGGGGTATTACCATTACCGGGCGGACAACGAGCTTTCGATCATGCGCGGCAGCGTCCCTGAAGAGCGCATCTCGAACCTGTCGCGGGTTCTGCGGCGCCTCGTCGAATACTCGGAAAACCCCGGGAAGAAAAACAACGCCGCGCTGCGGAAGGTGGCAAGGGATATACTTGTGAATCACTACCGGCACATGAGCTGCGCCGTGGACGACTCGACGATGAGCATGATACTCAAGCTCGACAGGCGCCTTCCGTTCAAGGTCCGGTTCAGCCTGTTCCGGAAGGCTGTGCGGCGGGCTTTCATACACGGGCCGGGAACCATGCTGTTACGGCTTGTACAAAGGGGGAAAATGCGTTGTGAGGAAAGTCAATAAAACACGCGGCACACAGTCCGGGCAACCGGCGGATGACGGCATGCCCCGCTTTCTGACGATCGGCGTGATGGGCGGAATGGGGCCTGAGGCCACGAGCCTTTTTTTCAGCCTGCTCGTGAAGTCGGAAGACGCCGTCCGGGACCAGGATCATGTCCCCGTTGTCGTCTGTTCCTTCCCTCAGATGCCGGACCGGGTGGCCCATATCCTCGGAAACGGCCCGAGCCCCCTGCCCATGCTGATCCGGACGGCAAAGGCAATGCGCCGGGCGGGAGCGGATTTCGCCGTCATTCCATGCATCACGGCCCACTATTTCTACCGCGACGTTGCGGCGCGGTCGCCGATACCGATCATCAACATCCTCGATGAAACGGCGGCGGACGTGAGGAAAAGGCGCCCCGCGATCCGGAAGATTGGCCTCATCGCAACATCAGGGACGGTCAATACCGGGATTTTCCACGACGCCTTCAAAGCGGTGGGAATTTCGGTCCTGACGCCGGACCGCGGCGGGCAGGACCGCGTGATGAACGCCATCTACGGCGGGATCAAGGCCGGCGTCACCTGCGGCGCGCCGCGCAAGGCCATTCTTGCCGAGGCCTTTGCCCTGATCCGGAGGGGCGCCCGCGGCATTGTCGCCGGCTGCACGGAGGTGCCGCTGGTTCTCCGGGACAATGATATTCCCGTTCCCCTTGTCGAGCCCATGCGGATTGCCGCCCGGGTTGCCATCAAGCGGGCGGGCGGGAAAATCAGGCAGCTTTAGTGAAAGGCGGAAGCGTGAAAAAGATATACATAATGACGGACGCTGAGGGCGTGGCCGGCGTGATGAATTCCCTGGACTGGTGTTACGCGAACGGCCGCTATTTCGATGTGTGCAGGGAACTGCTGACGTTTGAGGTCAACGCGGCAATAGAAGGGTTTGCCGCCGCGGGCGCTGTTGAATTCCTGGTTCATGACGGGCACGGCGGCGCCATAGACCCGCTGCGGCTGGACGAGCGGGCCGAGCTGATGCGCGGCATGCCCCAGGGCTACCCGTACCTGCTTGACCGGACATTTGACGCCATTGCGTGGGTGGGGCAGCACGCGATGTCGCGCACGGAATACGCGCACCTTGCGCACACCGGCAGCATGGCCAAGTTCGAATACACGATAAACGGCACGCCGGTCGGGGAGTTCGGCCAGCTTGCCATGTGCGCCAGCGAGCTGGGCGTGCGCTCCATTTTCGGCTCCGGCGACCGCGCGTTCTGCAGCGAGGCCGGGGCCTTGGTCCCGGGCATTGAAGCCGTTGAGGTGAAGCGCGGCATAACGCCCGGGCGCGGCGACGAGTGCGATGCCGCGCAGTATGCGGCCCGCAACACGTCCGCAATTCACATCCATCCGGTGCGCGCCCGAAAACTGATCCGCGCCGGCGCCGAGCGCGCCGTCCGGCGCGCCGCCGGCGAGCCGTTCGGCATCATACCGCTCAAGCCTCCGTTTGAAATGATCAAGCATTACAGGCCAAACGGGGCCAATCCGGCCACAACCCTGACCGGGTCGCACCCAACGAGCATCATAGCCCTGCTGAAGGCCATTCCAATTGATCCGCCCAGGGTTGATAAAGGCAAAAGCTGATGCGGACTCCGGCGCCCGCTGTCATCCATGCCGGAGCGTCATGCGCGTGCGCGGCCGTGTTCGGCTGTCCTCCGGGCAGCAGGCGCAAGAACGGGCGCTTGTACGAAACGCCCCCGTTGCCGCGCTATTTAGAGAACATATGAAAGGAGAAACTCATTGCCCATGAACATACTGAAAACCACGTTGTTCCTATCATTCTTCCTCTGCTGCGCCGCGGGGTGGGGCAAGACCGTTGGGCTTTGGCACGATGCGCGCTCGCAGATAACGGACGGAATGCTCAAAACCCTCCAGGAAGACGGCTGGCAGACAATTATTCTCAAGGGCAAGGATTTGTCGGACGACTCCAAGCTGGCCGGGCTGGACGCGCTGTTTCTGCCCGGCGGCTGGAATGCGATCAACTTCGCCGATTTCAACGCGCGCCGGAGCCTGGTGAAATACGCGGCCGGCGGCGGCGGCATTCTTGCCGGGGCCTTTCGCAGCGGGTACGTTCGCACCGGGAACCGGCCGATATTCCCGCAGGTTGGCGCCACCTTCAACAGGGTCAACGGTCCGTACGTTTCAGCCTTTGGCGATAGCGAGCTTGCAAAGGCGATAGACAAGCCGTTCTGTCCCGGCGGCTGGGACCACCTGGTGGTGAAGGTCGGGCCCCTGGGCAAGGTGTTCGCGGTCAGCGGCGATGACCCGGTGGCGGTCTACGGCGAGGTCTACGGAGGGCGGTACCTGATATTCGGAGCATTCATCGGGATGGATGCGGTGTCGAATGCCATGCAGGGCACGGAGCGCCGGGTGCTTCTGAAATGCGTGGAATGGCTCGCCGCGGCGCCAAAACTCTCCGATTCCGAAAAGGCGAAGCGCCAGTCGGAGGCGGACAAAGACTTTCTGCGCCGGGAGGCGCTGTGGAACTGGACCTTGAACGAGCGCGGGCCGGATTCGGGCCCGGGCCTTATTCCCGGCTTGCGCAACAGCATGGCGATTGCGCTGGAAAGCCGGATGCTCATGCTGCAGTACATGAGCGACTTTGTGCCCGAGGCAAAACGCGGCGCGGCCAAATCGGAAATCAGCGCTCTTGCCAGGGATTTGGCGCGGCTGAACGCCAACGCTGAAAAGGAAACTGAAAAGGCGCGTTCCCGGATAGCGCGGATGAGCATAGACGAACTGCTGGCCGACAAGCCCGCGGAATCCAAAGGCGCGGTTGCCGAAAGGCTTCTCCCGGCTGAGCGCCTTGCCACGGTGAAAAAGCGCGCGGACGCATTGATAGGCGAGCTGCGCCCCCTTTTGAGAAAAGCAAAGGCCGAGCGCCTCGCGGCGGAGCGGCGGGCCGACTCCGGGAAAGTCCCCGGACTGATCGCGGGCGCCGCCTCAACCAATGCGGCCGAAAGGCTCGACGCGGTGCGCGAACTGGGACGCATCGGCGACCCGAAATCAGCCAAAGCCCTTGTTGCCGCGCTTTCCGACGGGAACGAAAACGTCCGCGTTGAAGCAATACTCGGCCTGGGCTGGATGCAGTCCAAAGAGGCTGTTCCGGCATTGCTCGGCCTTCTCGGCAGTGCGGATGTTCGCGTCAAGAGCCGGGCGATCCAGGCGCTGGGCCAGATCGGGGATGCGCGTGCTGAAAAAGCGATCGTCGCCCTTCTCCGGGATCCGCATCCGTTCATTGCGGAAAACGCCATCATGTCCGCCGGCTGGCTCAAGGCCAGGTCCGCGGTTCCGGTCCTGCTGAAGATACTGTCCGAGAACGATGCGCGCATCGGCGAGCAGCGCGGGCGGATGACCACGGCGCTGCGCGCGCTGGGCCATATCGGGGACGCCTCGGCGCTGCCGCCGCTTGAGGCGCTCGCGGCATCCACCAACGACTTTCCCAGGACCCGCAGGCCGGGCGGCGCCGCTATTGCCAACATCTATGCGACCCCCCAGGGGCTCGGGCTGAAGCGGCACAGCGAGCTGGCCATTGCCGGGATCAAGGCGGGTGGCCGCGCCGAGCCCGGAGTCAGCCAGCCGGATTTCCTGTCGTCAAAGGATTCCTACTATGCGCTTACCCGCAACCACAATGCGCTGGCCGGCCGCGCGATGGGCATACTCATGCCGCCGTCGTTCAAAGAGGACGGGAACACGCTTCTGCCGTACCTTGTGGAAGCAGGATTCACCGGCGTCCACAATGCCTGGGGCGACCAGGATGCGGACCCGGACCAGTACGCTCGCCTGGTCGAGGCTGCCGGGGACTTGGGCCTGATCTGGATAGACGTTCTGCCCGTGAACACCTTTCCGTACCGCGCGCCGTATTACGGGGACAATCCCCAGTCCGGAGTCGAGAAGGCTTCTGGCGACTTGGTGCTGGCGAAGCTCCGGGACATGCCCGCCTTCGTCGGGTTCTGGAGCGAGGAGACATATCCCGGGATCAAGGCCACGGCGGGCGATTTCTACGAATGGCTGACAAAGAAATACGGGCCCGATTTCCGCGCCAAGCTGGGGCTGGGCGCCGATTTCGTTCTGCCGCCGAAGGATGCGCGGTTCAGAGAAAGCATGGCCGAGAGCATGAACGCGTCAACGGACTGCCTCGAATTCGGGGCTGAGCGGATACTGGACTACTGGGGCGAGACGCAGGACTGGCTGCGCGGCCTTAGGAAAGGGTGCGTGTTCACATTCAGCGTGTCGGGGTCGCATTTTGCGTCGTACATCGGCCTTACCGGCCCGGCAGGGGATACGATCACGGTGAATGGGCCGGAAACCTACCAGTGTTTCGGCCGCGATAACGCGTTCCTGATGGAAATGTATAAGGACGGGGAAGCCCGGCCTGTGATGTGCGAGTTCTACAACTGGTACACGCCGTCGCCGGCCCACGAGATACGCGGGTTTGCCCAGCATCTCATGCACGGGGAATGCTTCTACAACTTTGCGCTGGAGCACATATTCAAATACAATACCGGCGCGAACTGGACATGGGACGCCACGCGCTGGGACAGCTTCCGGGCCATTTTCCAGAAGGCGGCCGGCATCAGGGAGTACCTGGCAATTCCCGAGTCGGCCGCCAACGTGGCCCAGCTCTGCAGCGAGAGCACGGCGTGCATGTTCGACGAGGCCTCCTCCCTTGGCGGCCGCTGGCTGCAGCATCAGTCTTCGCTCTGGACCGCCCTGCAGCAGTCCCAGGTTCCCGCGGACGTCATCTGGGCCGAAACCCTGTCGCCCAAAAAACTCGCGCGCTACAAGGTGCTCGTAATGGCCGACGTCAAGATGCTCAGTGACGCGCAGGCGGGAATGGTCCGAGACTGGGTAAACAAGGGCGGGGTTCTCATTGCGGGCGGATCAAGCACGCTCTTTGACCGGAAGCCGGCGCCGCGAAAGAATTACCTGCTGGCCGACGTGTTTGGCGCGGACTATGCCGGCTTTGCCGGCGTAACAAAGCCCGCGGAAAACGATACGATGCGTTTCAAGCACGGGGCTCTGCCCGCGCCCGTGGAATCAAGCATGGACCGCCCCGGAGTGCAGCATCATGTGCTGCGCGGCATCAAGCCGGTCAAGTCCATCGGCACGTACAAGACCGCGGCCGCGGCAACGCCCCTGCTGCCGGGAATCGGACCGGAAACCGCTTGCGAGTACGACATGCCCCTGGGCTATGACAAGGTTAAGCCGGGCTCCGCGGAAACGCTGGCAAGGTTCGCCAACGGCGATCCGGCGCTGATCGCCAACAGGTTCGGCGAAGGGCTCTGCTACTTCTGGACTCCGATCTATCCCGGGCTGTGCCATGTTGATTCGGAGTGGGAGATGGCGCCCAATCGCAAGGATTTCTGGCCGAACGTGCGCGAGCTGCTCGCCGCCATGGTTGCGGGCGGGCTTGCGTTCCGGAATGCGGCGCTGCCCGCGGAAATCACGGGCGTGGGTCTGGAAACGGAGGTCACACTGCGCAGCCAGCCTGGGCATAACCGCATGATGGTGCACCTGCTCAACTACGACGCCAGGCTGCCGCTGGTGAAAGCGCCCAGGCTGGCCGTGAATCCTGACGCCGGCAAAACGGTGAAAAGCATTTTCTACCCGGACACAAAGACGGCCGTAAAGTTCACTGCCGGCAATGGCGGCGTCACGGCCCTGCTTCGCGATTTCGAAGTGCACGACATGCTGGTCGTGGAATGGGAATAGCCGGCTTTGCCGAAAAGATCAAGGAGATCATGACCGCATGTGGCACACACGCGAACAGCGCCGCAGCGCTTCTCTTTCGGAACGGGCGAAAGCATTCTCCGCGCGGCGCGGCAAGCCGGCGATCCGGGCGGCCGCGTGTATGATTGGAGCGCTGGCCTGCGCCGGCAGGCTCGACGCGGCCGCGGCCCGCGGAATATTCCGCCCCGGGCCGCCCGCAATCAAGACGGTCTCAGCCAGGGCTCCGGAACGCCCCGGCACAGTCGAGCTCGGGAACGGTTTTGCCGATCACGGCATGGCCGCGCCAACGGCATCATGCCTCGGCATGATTGCGACCTCCGACGGAGCCGGCCGCGATGTTGTGCTGGTCCAGTTGGGCGACTGCCGGGGCGGCTATGCCCTGCTCATGATTGACCCTGACACGGGCGCGAGCGAGCAGTTCCCGATGCCATTCGAGCCCCGCGGCTCTGCGTTCGCTTCCATTCTGTCCAGCTCAAACAAGCTGTACACGCATTTCAGCGGGTATTTCTGCGAGTTCGATCCCGTGCGGCGCGCGTTCACCTTTCACCGGGAGACGACGCCTGAAATGGCCATGAGCATGACCGAGGATGACAGGGGCGTGATCTGGTCCGCGACCTTTCCGCAAAACGGCCTTGTCTCCTTCGATCCGGGAACGCGCGAGCTCAAGGATTACGGCCGCCTGTACCCGAGGGACTGGGCGCAATACCCGCGAAGCATTGCCGCCGACGACGCAGGCTGGATTTACATGGGCGTAGGCCTCGCGGACTCGCAGGTTCTCATGTTCGAGCCGCTGACAAGGTCGGTAAAATCCTTTGCGCCGGAAGACGGTGCCGGGCGCCCGGGCCGGAGCTTGATGCTGGTCTACCGCGCAGTGAACGGCAGGGTCTATGTGCATTCCCGCCGCTCGCGGGGCGGGCGGATGGAGTTCTACAAGGGCGAAGCGCGCAGGATTGAAGGCGACGGCCCGGGAATGCGTGAAAAGCCGCAGGTCACGGGCAGCCAGGGCCTGTTCCACGGAAATCTCCCCGGCGGCCGGCGGGTGGTTGGGCTGGACCTCGAAAATCGGCTGCTCGCCGTCGAAGACCCGCGCGGCGGCGGAACGAAGCGCGTGAGCTTCGACTATTCCACCGCGGGCGGGCTCATCATGGGCGTAGCCGCGACGCCCGACGGCACCATTTGTGGAAATGCTGGATCACACTTCTTCATTTTCGACCCTGGCGCGGACTCCTGGACGCGGCGCCCCGGCTTCCGGCAGTGGAACGCAATGACGCCGCATGGCGGCCGGATGTATGTCGGTGCGTATCCGGGCGGACATCTTCTCGAATGGGATACGGCGCGCGCATGGACGGGAACCGAGATCGGAAACAAGGATTCCAACCCGATGCGCCTGACCGGATGCAGCCCGACAATCGACCGACCCCACAAGGCTCTGATTACCGCCGACGGCCGGACGCTCGTCCTTGGCGGCGCCCCGGACTACGGCCGGACAGGCGGCGGCCTTCTTTTCTGGGATATCCAGTCCGGATCGCGCGAGCTCCTGGATCACTCGGCCGTGATTCCCGATCACACCACGATGAGCATGGCGGCCATTGCGGGCTCCAGGTTCCTCGGCGGCACGTCAACCCGACCGGGGTCCGGCGGCGTCAGGAAGGCGAACGAGGCGGTATTGTACATCATGGATGCCGGGACCAGGAAGATCGAATGGCAGGCGCCCGTGCTGCCCGGCGCCCAGGAGTATTCGGAGCTGTGTCCGGGCCCTGGCGGGCTCGTCTACGGGCTTGCGGGTTTTGAGCCCTGGGATTCGCTCCAGCTGTCCTATGCCCGGCGATTTTTCGTGTTTGACCCGGCCCGCAGGGTTCTCGTGCATGAGGCTGAAACGGAGGCCGGGTTCGGACCGTTCAGCTACCAGCAGGGACCGCGGAACCTGGTGCGAGGCCCGGACGGCTCAGTCTACGTGCTGTTCATGCACAACATCGCCAGGGTTGATCCTGCCGGATATTCGCTGGAAATCCTGGCCCGCTCGCCCGTGCCCATCATGGCCGGCGCCGATATTCTCGGCGGCCGCATCTATTTTTCAAGCGGGTCGCGCCTGTGCAGCTTCAGACTGGATGCCGGCGCCGGGCCGAAAACTGATGACAGCGCAAATCGGGAACTCCTGCGCCGGCAGGCTCGGCGCGGGCCTTGAACCCGGATTTTGCGGGTTGAACATAACCGCGCCCGCGCAGGCGCTCAGAGCCGCTGAATCAGCAGGAGCCCGCCCAGGAAAACGCCGCCGCCATGCACAGGGACAATCGTGAAGCGCGCGCGGCCGCCTTCGAGGAGCATGTCTTCAAACGAGCGCTCTTTCTTTTCCTTGATTGACTTTACGCACTGGGCGCCTGAGTTGGAGGGGTCAGTGTTCAGGTCGAAATCCACCAGGCTGTTCTCGGGCGGGTACCCGAACCGGCTGATGCTTTTTCCGTCTATCCACGACACCGAGTAGACGCCCGAGTGGGACATGGCAAACGCCTTGAACAACGACATGGCGCTTTCGCGGTCGTTACCGGCGAGGGCTTTGGCAAGATCGGCATTGCCCGCCAGTTCATTGAGCGCATCGCG